>NZ_VCDZ01000029.1:0-35960 GCF_005845405.1 Escherichia sp. E4930
CTGATAAGACGCGTCAGCGTCGCATCAGGCAGTTGTTGCCGGATGCGGCGTAAACGCCTTATCCGGCCTACGAAGCCGAAACGTATGTAGGCCTGATAAGACGCGCCAGCGTCGCATCAGGCAGTTGTTGCCGGATGCGGCGTAAACGCCTTATCTGTCCTGGAATGAGGAAGAACCCCATGGATGTCATTAAAAAGAAACATTGGTGGCAAAGCGACGCGCTGAAATGGTCAGTGTTAGGTCTGCTCGGCCTGCTGGTGGGTTACCTTGTTGTTTTAATGTACGCACAAGGGGAATACCTGTTCGCCATTACCACGCTAATTTTGAGCTCAGCGGGGCTCTATATTTTCGCCAATCGTAAAGCCTACGCCTGGCGCTATGTCTACCCGGGAATGGCCGGGATGGGGCTATTCGTTCTCTTCCCTCTGGTCTGCACCATCGCCATCGCCTTCACCAACTACAGCAGCACCAACCAGCTTACCTTTGAACGCGCTCAGGAAGTTCTGTTGGACCGCGCCTGGCAGGCAGGGAAAACCTATAACTTTGGTCTTTATCCCGCGGGTGATGAGTGGCAACTGGCGCTCACCGACGGCGAAATCGGTAAAAATTATCTCTCAGACGCTTTCAAATTTGGCGGCGAGCAAAAACTGCAACTGAAAGAAACGGCCACGCAGCCTGAAGGCGAGCGCGCGAATCTGCGCGTGATTACCCAGAATCGTCAAGCCCTGAGCAACATTACCGCCATTCTGCCGGATGGCAACAAAGTGATGATGAGCTCCCTGCGCCAGTTCTCCGGCACTCAGCCGCTGTACACATTAGGCGATGACGGTACGCTGACCAATAACCAGAGTGGCATAAAATATCGTCCAAACGACCAGATTGGTTTTTACCAGTCCATCACTGCTGACGGCAACTGGGGTGACGATAAACTCAGTCCAGGCTATACCGTGACTACTGGCTGGAAAAACTTTACCCGCGTCTTCACCGACGAAGGTATTCAGAAACCGTTCCTCGCCATTTTCGTCTGGACCGTGGTGTTCTCACTTATCACCGTCTTTTTAACGGTGGCGGTCGGCATGGTTCTGGCGTGTCTGGTGCAGTGGGAAGCATTGCGCGGCAAAGCTGTCTATCGTGTCCTGCTTATTCTGCCCTACGCGGTGCCATCGTTCATTTCAATCTTGATTTTCAAAGGGTTGTTCAATCAGAGCTTTGGTGAAATCAACATGATGTTGAGCGCGCTGTTTGGTGTGAAGCCCGCCTGGTTCAGCGATCCAACCACCGCCAGAACGATGCTGATTATCGTCAACACCTGGCTGGGTTATCCATACATGATGATCCTCTGCATGGGCTTGCTGAAAGCGATTCCGGACGATCTGTATGAGGCCTCAGCGATGGATGGCGCAGGTCCGTTCCAGAACTTCTTCAAAATTACGCTACCGCTGCTGATCAAGCCGCTCACACCACTAATGATCGCCAGCTTTGCCTTTAACTTTAACAACTTCGTGCTGATTCAACTGTTAACCAACGGCGGCCCGGATCGTCTTGGCACGACCACGCCAGCCGGTTATACCGACCTGCTCGTTAACTACACCTACCGTATCGCCTTTGAAGGCGGCGGGGGTCAGGACTTCGGTCTGGCGGCGGCGATTGCCACGCTGATCTTCCTGCTGGTGGGTGCGCTGGCGATAGTGAACCTGAAAGCCACGCGAATGAAGTTTGATTAAGGGAGATAACAAAAATGGCAATGGTCCAACCGAAATCGCAAAAAGCACGTTTGTTTATTACTCACCTGCTACTCCTACTTTTTATCGCGGCGATTATGTTCCCGCTGCTGATGGTCGTCGCCATCTCGCTGCGCCAGGGGAACTTCGCGACCGGTAGCCTGATCCCGGAGCAAATCTCGTGGGATCACTGGAAACTGGCGTTAGGTTTTAGCGTTGAACAGGCGGATGGCCGCATTACGCCACCACCATTCCCGGTACTGCTGTGGCTGTGGAACTCGGTAAAGGTCGCCGGTATTTCCGCGATTGGTATTGTGGCGCTCTCCACCACCTGCGCCTACGCCTTCGCCCGTATGCGCTTCCCTGGCAAAGCGACGCTGCTGAAAGGGATGCTGATTTTCCAGATGTTCCCGGCAGTACTCTCACTGGTGGCGTTGTATGCGTTGTTTGATCGTCTGGGTGAATACATTCCGTTCATCGGCCTGAATACCCACGGTGGTGTGATTTTCGCATACCTGGGGGGGATTGCGCTGCACGTCTGGACGATTAAAGGCTATTTCGAAACCATCGACAGCTCGCTGGAAGAAGCGGCGGCGCTGGATGGTGCGACACCGTGGCAGGCTTTCCGCCTCGTCCTGTTGCCATTATCTGTACCGATTCTGGCGGTGGTGTTCATCCTGTCGTTTATCGCTGCCATTACCGAAGTTCCGGTCGCGTCGTTGTTACTGCGTGACGTGAACAGTTACACCCTGGCCGTGGGTATGCAGCAATACCTCAACCCGCAAAACTACCTGTGGGGCGACTTTGCTGCCGCTGCCGTGATGTCTGCATTACCAATCACCATCGTCTTCTTGCTGGCTCAGCGCTGGCTGGTTAACGGCCTGACGGCAGGTGGTGTGAAAGGTTAAAGATGTTGTTCTGCCAATGTTATGCCGCTAGACCCTCAACTTACGTTATCCTAACTTGTGACTGTTATTCGGCGCTCTTCGGAGCGCCTCTTTTTTACTCCCGCTTCAGCCGTTTCGAATTACATAACCACAGGGTGATCACCAGCAACAGGATCGCTGCCGAGTAGATCAACACATCCAGCGGCGATTTATGATCGACGATGATCAAGCGCACAATGGCGGTGATCCCGATATAGACAAAGTAACGTAGCGGGAAGTGAAAACCGGACTGAAAGTACTTCACAATCAGCGCGATAAATTCGAAATAGAGAAAATAAACCACCAGCCCTTCTACCAGCTCATATTTGCTGGTTTGTTCTGGCGCGAACAGCACATCAGCCAGATGCACCGTTTCTTTGCCGAGGAAGACAACCAAAATCAGGCCGAGGCACAACAGGCCAAGATTGAGTACGGTCTGCAAAATGGTGGAGATAAACTCCACGCGCGGACGAGAGAGTGACGTCATAGCAGTACCTCCTTCACAGTGGCGAGCTTCCTGTATAACGTAAAAATGTGACGGAGATCTATATTTTTTGTGTATGTTTTGTTCAGCTCGATTAAGTGGGCATCTCCCATCAACGTCGCATCTGGCAAAACACATAGCCCAAAAAATCACCCATTCAGGTGATTCCCAGCCACCAGCAATGCGCGAAAAATCGACAATGTTCCTCTGGAACAAATGAAACGTAACCTGATAAAGGTGGTAAAAATGAAGCCTTATTTTGCTGCTTTGTTGTTATCAGTCTCTGTTCTTCCTGCTTATGCTGGTCCGCTCGGTACTGCTGATAAAGCCGACCTACCGCAAAGCAATGTCTCCAGCCCAATGATGGCCCAGTCGCTCAGGCAACCAGACCTGCAACCGATATCGACGGACAGGAAGACAGAATGTTTTCGCCTTTACACACCAGATCGCAAACCGGGGGTGAACTGCGTTCCTGATGGCTCAACAGGCCATTAAGAATGAAGGTGCCAGTGAGTGCGAAAACTGGCACCTTTCCGATGACTTAGCGGAAATTGACGCTACGGTCGCTAGTCATGTCATACAACTGGAACTTACGCCCAAGTTGCTGACCACCGTCACGCGTCAGCGGCGTCCAGCCAATCGCCGCACGGCTGCGTGTCGGGCCAGACGAGAAGAGATCCAGCGGTACAGAGACATACACACCTTTGGTGAAGTCCCCTTCGCCGTACTCCTCTTTCGAAACGTTGGTGATCGTGGCATAGCCACCCACCACCACGCCGCTGTCAAAGCGTTTGGCTATTTCCAGCGTGCCGCCTTTATCCCCTGCCAGATACTGCCCGACGCTCGCTTTCACTAACACATCCTGAGCAAAAGATGGCGTCCAGTATGCGGTCAGATGTCCGGTTTTCACGCTGTAGTCGGTGAATTTCATCATATCTTTTGCGCTACGCCAGTCGCGCTGTTTAACGTAGTTGGCATCCAGACCAAACGCCCAGTTGCTGTCCAGCGGGCGATACAACACTTCTGCCCCCGCACCGCCAAACATGGTTTCGAGATAACCTCCGTAGACCTGACCGTAGAAGCCGTTGCCCAGATGCTGGAAGTAGTTGGCTTGCAGGTTATTCACATAGACATCGTTCTGCACATACTCGCGCACACGGGTACGAACGCGCGGTAAGTGTGAGTCCTGCGGTGGATTGGTGTAGTTAAACTTGTCGTAGTTGTTAGCCAGGTTAGCAAACAGGCTGCCGGTGGTCAGCAGATGGTCCGTCAGCCACAAATCTGCCGTTCCCATCACGCCCAGCTGATACATGTAAAAGTTTTCCGGGCCACCGACCGACTGGTTCAGCACCGGATCGATATGGAAATCAAAACGCGATTTGTCGATATACCAACCCTGCTCGGTGGACTTCGGAACCACTGGCTCGACGCGTTTTTGCGCCAGCTTCGTTTCATGGCCCAACGGCTCTCCGGCGAGATGATTTTTCAGACTGGCGACATCGGTTTCCGTCGTCACCTGCGGCATGTTAAGGCGATTCTCCGTAATGCGGATCGTTTTGATCCCATCCGGCAGATCGTTCATCACGATCCGATTAGCACGGATGATCCCTTCACGCGAATCACGATATTTCACCTGCTCGCCGGTGACATACAGCGTATCGCCTTTCGCCTGGATCTGCGGATCGGCAAGTCCGGCGTTGTATTTCAACAGCGTTAACTGATTCGCCACCACCGAATGCTGCAAAATGGCATCCTGTGGCTGCGGTTGATATTGCGGGCGGGCGTTATCGTTGTACGAAGGACGTAGATCGTTAAAGTTGGTGCGCAGCGTGACGCCAAACATAAAGGTGTTACCACGTTCATAGCTAAGGTTAACGTCGGCCCAATCGGTAACGCGATAAATCGCACCGACGTTAAACTTACTTTTTTGCTCCAGCTTCCCGGCAAAATCCTGCTGATAATTATTGCCTTCATACTCCAGTTTCAGGCGCAGCGGTTGCCAGGGCGTCTGGTATTCCACGCCGCCAAACAGTGAGGCAGGACCGTGGAACATCTGGCTACCGTCGATAGATCCCGCCTGTTTGTAGCTGTTATCGCGATAGCAATATTTATCACTGGCTGAACAGAGCGGATTTTTCACATTACCGCTGGTGCCCAGATATCCCCAGCCCAGGCCGAGCGTAAAATCGAACGGCCCCCAGGCTTTGCTGGCAACAAGATATTCTGCATCGAACAGCCCCGTACCGCCGATATCCCGCGCACCAACCGCCACTTGCGGCAGCCAATAACTCTCTTCCCACAAACGCAGTTTGAGATCGAAGGCTTTATCTTTATACGTTTGATCGCCAGAGAACGCTTCGACGCTGCTGTACTGCCGGGTGCGCACGTCGGTGTAGCGCAGCGTTGTTTCCAGCCACGGGAAGAGTTGCACTGAAGCTGAGTAATAACGGTACTGATCGTTATCGCGATAGTTCAGGCTCAACTCCCCTTCCCGCGCCATGCGTGCGGTGGGCGTTTGTAATAATCCTACGCCACCGAAATCCGACTGCGACGGACCAATGGGCGCAGGATATGTTTCGCCGTAGCAAGCCATGCTAATGCCCAGCGCCAGTAAGCTAAGCAGATGTCTTTTTTTCATTATTGGGGTATCCGCTGCGTCAGAGTCTGAAGAATGTCGGCGTTAAGAACATCAGGTGTCTCACTCCAGACGGAGTCTGCGAGGCCAACATAAATAATGCTGCCGGGCATCGGCTCTACGTGACGCTTGTTCCAGTAAGCCACCGGCGCTTTTTGCGTGCGTCCGTCCGGGTAAACCACCCACGCGTAGCTGCGATCCGCACCGCTGAGCAGGCTCTGGTCAGAGAGATAGCTCGCCACGTCGCGACCGGGAGTGAATGGCTGCTTGCCAGGACGGCTGATAAGCCCGAACAACGTGACCGTTGACGGCGGCGGTCCGACCCACAGTGTGTAGTTGCCCTGCAACGGCGGGTTACCGCGTTCGGCAACGCGGACGATATCGGGATCAAGATTGATTTTTTGTCTGCCCGTCACCTTCAACGCCTGAATTTGCTGGCGTAAGGCGTTAATCGCAGCGGCATCGTCGGCGCTGGAATCTGCGCCCTGTTCTGCCAGCCGTGTCAGCAACGCCTGCTGCTGACGCAATGCTGCCGCCGTTGCCAGCTCTTCGCTAATCACCGCACCAGGCCACCAGCTGTTTGCCAGCCGCGGTTGGCCTACCAGATCGATTAAATGCTCTGCGCCCGTTAGCGTTTTGGCCTCACTGCTGCCATTGCTGAACACCTTGACGGTTCCTGCCGCGAAGACCGATGACGCTCCCACACTCAAAAGCAACGCGACAATAGTTTGTTTAATCATTGTTTTGCCGCCTTGATGAGAGTGGTTTTCACCGGGAAATAATCCGCGCCGAGATACTGTTCCGACTGGCGAATTTGCCCTTCGCTGTCGATCCAATAGCGGTTATGCCAGCGCGCCTGGTCGGTGGAGACTTCTTCGTCCAGCACGCGAACCGGGGTTTCATCGCTGCCGACTTTGACGGTATCGGTGCCATCCCATTTGAAGACTGAGCGTGCGGTGGCGTAGCGTACCTGCTGGTACTCGGTCCAGCCCATCGTGCGAGTCCAGGTTGCGCCATCAACAATTTGTGCGGGTTTAATCAGCGGGTCAGTGGCAAGGTTATTCACTTCAATCAGGTTGTCGCCGCCAAGCAAAGTCTTCACCAGACGACCATGTTGTGTGACGAGAGTGGCCTGATCCTGAGTGACCCATTTTTGTTGTCCGTCTTCAGCGAAGGCCAGCACCACAAATAACTGCGGCCCGCCATTAAGCTGCATGTACTGGCTGGCGTAGGGCATATTTTGAATATCATCGTCCGTCAGCTGTACGCCTGGCGTACCGAACAGACTGTCCCACAGTGAATTACCCAGCTCTTTAGTCGTGGATGAACAGGCCTGTAATAACAGGCAGATAAGAATGAGTGCAGGTCGCTTCACGACTCTTCTCCAGAGGGGCAGAATAACCACACCGGAGTGTGGTTATGGTTAAAAGTACCGTTATTACTGGGTACTGGTGGTTGTGGTTGTTGTGGTCCCGGTATTAGAACCATCACCGCCACCGGTTGCCGCGAGCGCGACACCCACCGCCGAGCTTACGGTGCTGACGCTGGTCGCGGAGGAACTCCCCGCCGAAACCGACGTTGCTGCCGACCCTGCCGCTTCGCCCACCTGTACAGGTGCAGCCCACGCAGAAGTCGCCGCAAGCGCAGATATGGCAAAAATGCCATACAGAACTTTTTTCATAACAATTTCCCTTCATTGAATGAATGGAGATTTACCCAAAAACATTTCGGGCGGGATCGAGTATACACAACTAAAGCATGCGAATTACGGCGCGGGTAATTAGTGAAGGAGTTTTAGGATAATTGGAGTGAATATCAAATACAAGCTTTAACTTATATATAAATAAGATTAAAAATCATGAAGTTAAAATACAACAAAAAGTAATTAATCTGCGTATTTTCCGAAATTATTGCAGGCTAAAAATCTATTTTAGGATTAACCTCACGGTATGATTTTCGTTAAATCTCCGACAAGGGGATTTATCTGATAAAAAAATGCCGACATAACGTCGGCATTGTTATTAAGGTTTTTAAATTAACCGCGCCACGCTTTATAGCGGTTAATCAGACCATTGGTCGAGCTATCGTGGCTGCTGATTTCTTTATCATCTTTCAACTCTGGCAGAATACGGTTCGCCAGTTGTTTACCCAGCTCCACGCCCCACTGGTCGAAGGTGAAGATGTTCAGGATCACGCCCTGAGTAAAGATTTTGTGCTCATACAGCGCAATCAACGCACCCAGGCTGAACGGAGTGATTTCACGCAGCAGGATGGAGTTGGTCGGGCGGTTACCTTCGAACACTTTAAACGGCACCACGTAGTCAAGCGTTGCCGGATCTTTACCCTGATCGCGATATTCCTGCTCAACCACTTCGCGGGATTTACCAAACGCCAGCGCTTCGGTCTGAGCGAAGAAGTTAGACAGCAGTTTCTGGTGATGATCAGAGAGCGGGTTATGGGTGATAGCCGGAGCGATGAAATCGCACGGCACCATTTTGGTTCCCTGGTGGATCAGCTGGTAGAACGCGTGCTGACCGTTCGTGCCAGGTTCACCCCAGATAATCGGGCCAGTCTGGTAATCCACGACGTTACCGTTACGGTCAACATACTTACCGTTGGACTCCATATTGCCCTGCTGGAAGTACGCCGCGAAACGGTGCATATACTGGTCATATGGCAGAATCGCTTCAGTTTCCGCGCCAAAGAAATTGTTGTACCAGATGCCAATCAGCGCCAGCAGTACAGGTAGGTTTTTCTCGGCAGGCGTGGTGGAGAAATGCTTGTCCATTGCGTGCGCGCCGGAAAGCAGCTCAACGAAGTTATCAAAGCCGATGGAGAGAACAATCGACAGGCCAATCGCTGACCACAAAGAGTAACGGCCGCCAACCCAGTCCCAGAACTCGAACATGTTGGCAGTATCAATACCAAACTCGCTAACCGCTTTGCCATTGGTGGAGAGCGCCGCAAAGTGTTTCGCAACGTGTTTTTCATCACCTGCCGCTTTCAGGAACCAGTCACGCGCGCTATGGGCGTTGGTCATGGTTTCCTGAGTAGTGAAGGTTTTAGATGCTACCAGGAACAGCGTGGTTTCCGGGTTTACTTTTTTCAGCACTTCCGCGATGTGAGTCCCATCAACGTTAGAAACAAAGTGCATGTTCAGGTGGTTTTTGTAAGGGCGCAGCGCTTCAGTCACCATGTACGGACCAAGGTCAGAACCGCCGATCCCAATATTCACCACGTCGGTGATGGCTTTGCCGGTATAGCCTTTCCACTCACCAGAAATAATCGCTTCCGAGAAGGTTTTCATCTTCTCCAGCACCGCGTTGACTTCCGGCATAACATCTTTGCCATCAACCAAAATCGGCGTATTGCTACGGTTACGCAGCGCTACGTGCAGCACGGCGCGGTTTTCGGTGCGGTTGATCTTCTCGCCAGAGAACATCGACTTAATCGCGCCCGCCAGATCGCACTCTTTCGCCAGATCCTGTAATTTCGCCAGCGTTTCTTCGGTGATGCGGTTTTTGGAGTAATCCACCAGCATCTGATCGTCGAAGGTTGCGGAGAACTTAGAAAAACGATCGCCGTCTTTAGCAAAAAGATCGGCGATCGTAACGTCTTTCATTTCATCGAAGTGTTTCTGTAGTGCCTGCCAGGCCGCGGTCTGCGTTGGATTGATGTTTTTCATTAGCAATACTCTTCTGATATTGAGAATTGTGACTGTGGAAGATTGTAGCGCCAGTCACAGAAAAATGTGATGGTTTTAGTGCCGTTAGCTCAGCTAACCACTGAAGAGGATAAAAAGTATAGACGTTATAAGCACAATTTCTGACCACGCCCGCTGCATGAATAATCCGCATAATCCCGGCGTTGACACACTCCCCTACACCTTTTATTTATAAATACGGTCTGCGCCTGCACCGGTTTCTGTTTTGCCTTTGTGCCAAGGTCGCTTCTTTCATTCCCTGACACGAGGTTGTTATGCCCGATATTGTTGTCTCCAAATTTGGTGGTACTAGCGTGGCTGATTTCGACGCCATGAACCGCAGCGCCGACATTGTGCTTTCTGATGTGAATGTGCGTTTAGTCGTGCTTTCTGCTTCTGCGGGCATTACCAATCTGTTGGTTGCACTGGCTGAAGGTCTGGAACCGGTTGAGCGTTTCGAAAAACTCGATGCCATTCGCAATATTCAGTTCGCCATTCTGGAGCGCCTGCGTTACCCGAACGTCATCCGTGAAGAGATTGAACGTTTGCTGGAGAACATTACCGTTCTGGCCGAAGCTGCTGCACTGGCAACCTCTCCAGCGCTAACTGATGAACTGGTCAGCCACGGCGAACTGATGTCTACCCTACTGTTTGTGGAGATTCTGCGTGAGCGCAATGTTCAGGCCCAGTGGTTTGATGTGCGTAAAGTGATGCGCACAAACGATCGCTTTGGCCGCGCGGAGCCAGATATTGCTGCGCTGGCGGAACTGTCTGCGCTGCAACTAACCCCACGTCTCAGCGAAGGTTTAGTCATCACCCAGGGCTTTATTGGCAGTGAAAGTAAAGGGCGAACCACAACGCTTGGTCGCGGCGGTAGTGACTACACGGCGGCACTATTGGCAGAAGCGTTAAACGCTGCTCGCGTCGATATCTGGACAGATGTGCCGGGGATTTATACTACCGACCCGCGCGTCGTGCCTGATGCCAAACGAATTGATGAAATCGCCTTTGAAGAAGCAGCTGAAATGGCAACCTTTGGTGCCAAAGTACTTCATCCGGCAACCTTACTGCCTGCAGTTCGCAGCGATATCCCGGTGTTTGTCGGTTCAAGCAAAGATCCGCGTGCTGGTGGTACTTTGGTGTGTAATAAAACCGAGAATCCGCCGTTGTTTCGTGCGCTGGCTCTGCGGCGCAAACAAACGCTATTAACCCTGCATAGCCTGAATATGCTGCATTCTCGCGGCTTCCTCGCGGAGGTTTTCGGCATTCTCGCACGGCATAATATTTCAGTGGATTTAATTACTACGTCAGAAGTGAGCGTGGCGTTAACCCTCGACACTACCGGTTCAACGTCAACTGGCGATACATTGCTGACACAATCGCTGCTGATGGAGCTTTCAGCCCTGTGCCGGGTAGAAGTGGAAGAAGGGCTGGCGCTGGTGGCTCTGATTGGTAACGACCTGTCAAAAGCCTGTGGTGTTGGCAAAGAGGTGTTTGGCGTACTTGAACCGTTCAACATTCGCATGATTTGCTACGGCGCTTCCAGTCATAACCTGTGCTTCCTGGTGCCTGGCGAAGATGCGGAACAGGTGGTGCAGAAACTGCATAGTAATTTGTTTGAGTAAAAACAGTGCGGCCCGGATGATACTTGCCGGGCCGAATTTATTCTCCCATCACTGTCGCCATCAACAACCTATCCAGCTCCCTGGTATCACCATCCCTACTATCCGGTAACACAGGCGGAATTTCCCCACGCGCCAGTTCCGCATGGATAAACGCATGTAGCAATGGACGGCGTGGGCCATATTCCGCTTCACCCGCACGCTGTTTACGTTCCAGTAATTCATCTATTTCTGCGCGTAAGGCCGCATCCAACTCACTTCCCGCCAGCAATTCGGAAAAACGCATTGGCGGTACGCCTTTTCCCGCTTCAACCCAGCGCACGGCCAGCAGCGGACGCAGCACGTAAAAGTATTTTTTCAGTCGAACTTCATCGCCCTGCAAATAGCCGCGGAAGTTTTTCTGCGCCATCGAATAGTAATGCCAACGCGCACGCAGCGGAGAAAACCACGTTGGGACCATTGCCTTAAGCGCCGTTATCGGCTCTTCATCTTGCTGATAGACCACCGGTGAATCCAGCCATTCAATTAGCGTCGGGTTCGCACCTTTCAGCAATCCCAGCGCTTTGCGCCATTCCCAACCGGAAACATCAAGTTCGTCGTCGATGGGCAGTTCGATAACATCGCGCGGTGACTCTACCCGCAGATACCATTCCAGCGGATGGACATACAAAAACCGCACATCGTAATCGCTGTCGGGCGAAGCAAATCCCCAGCCGCGACTCCCCGATTCGCAGGCGTATAGTACTTTCACGCCATAGCGACGTTCAATTTCCTTTAACTGCTGCGATACCCGTTCGCGCATCGCAGCACTGACTCCATTTAATGGCATTTGACTCATCCTTTGATATTAACTAACCCGTACCAGACCACTGAAAACAGAGATGTTATCAATGAGATAGCGTTATTGCGAGAAACAGGCCAGAAGTAAAATTACAACTTTAACGTATTGAATAACAAAGAATTAATTAAATTTTATAAGTTAGCGGTCATTTATTTTCGTTAAATTTTTATCTGTATTTATCGCCAATTATCTAAGCAGATAAAAATAAAGAGAAGGCAAATGAATCTTATCAGTTCTGCTTGCAAATAAATTCCCGTACACTGAACTATCCGATTAACTGAGGGCACCATCATGGCACTCCCCCGTATTACTCAAAAAGAGATGACTGAGCGTGAACAGCGCGAACTGAAGACGCTGCTGGATCGCGCGCGTATTGCACATGGTCGCGTGCTGACCAACGCCGAAACCAACAGCATTAAGAAAGAGTACATCGATAAATTAATGGTTGAGCGTGAGGCTGAAGCGAAAAAAGCCCGCCAGTTGAAGAAAAAGCAGGCTTATAAACCGGATCCTGAAGCGTCATTCAGTTGGTCGGCAAATACGTCGACGCGCGGCAAACGCTGATTAACGACCTTTTTTCTTCCGCCCCGGCGAGGCGAAACGCTTGCCGTTTGATGCCGGGCGGCCACCTTTCTCCGCCGTTTTTTCTACCTTCACCACCGGGCGTTTGATGCCTGCCGTTTTCGGTTTGGCCTTCGCTTTGGGCTTCGCCTCGGAAGAGGAATTTTCAATGAGCTTAAAGAGATCGATAAGCTCATCGTCGGTTAAATCGCGCCATTCTCCCAGCGGAATGCCGCTTAAGCTGACGTTCATAATGCGCGTACGTTCCAGCTTTTTCACTTCGTAGCCAAAGTGCTCGCACATGCGACGGATCTGACGGTTCAGCCCCTGCACCAGCGTAATGCGAAAGACAAACGGCGCTTCTTTTTTGACTTTGCACTTTTTAGTCACCGTCCCGAGGATTGGCACTCCCGCACTCATGCCGCGAATAAACTCCTCGGTAATCGGTTTATCGACCGTCACCAGATATTCTTTCTCATGATCGTTACCCGCGCGGAGGATCTTATTCACCAGATCGCCGTGGTTGGTGAGGAAAATCAGCCCCTGGGAATCTTTATCCAGGCGACCAATCGGGAACACGCGTTTGCTGTGGTTAACGAAATCGACAATGTTATCGCGCTCGCCATCTTCGGTGGTGCTGACAATACCGACGGGCTTGTTCAGGGCGATAAGTACCAAATCTTCGGCTTCCCGAGGCTCAATCAACTGACCGTTTACTTTCACAACGTCGCCGGGTTTCACCTGATCGCCAATGGTGGCACGCTTGCCATTAAGGAACACATTGCCTTGCTCGATATAGCGATCCGCTTCGCGGCGTGAGCAAATTCCGCTTTCGCTGATGTATTTATTTAAACGGACTGATGAGTCGGGCAGCATAAATTCTCCTGTAAAACGCGGAATATACCGTACCTCTTAGCGGGGAAAAACAGGGTTATGCGGCAACGTCGAAATTAAATGTGATCTGCCGCGCCTTTTATCACAAAAGTGTCACCAGAAGCCCGATGCAAATTTGCCTGGCGAAAACCAGGATAATCAACCTATTACGAATCTCTGCACACTTGTGCTGATGACTGCTACGCAGAGAAACAAATGTGCAAGATAAAGCGCCATTTCAGTCCAAACAAAGAGTGAAAAATCGCTTTTAAAGGTCACCATGATGGAGTTATATCAGATCAAGCGGTTAAAAAGCATATTTGCACAAATGTGCAAAATCAGGAGGCGGCGATGGAAAACAGTGACGATATCCGTTTGATTGTGAAGATTGCCCAACTCTATTACGAACAGGACATGACGCAGGCGCAAATCGCCCGCGAACTGGGTATTTATCGGACCACCATCAGCCGCTTACTTAAACGGGGCCGCGAACAGGGAATTGTCACCATCGCCATCAACTATGACTACAACGAAAACCTCTGGCTGGAGCAGCAACTGAAGCAAAAGTTTGGTCTGAAAGAAGCTGTGGTGGTATCAGGGCGCGATGAAGAGGAAGACGCTCAGTTGGCGGTAATGGGGTTACACGGCGCGCAATTGTTAGATCGTTTGCTGGAACCTGGTGATATTGTTGGTTTTTCCTGGGGCCGCGCAGTGAGCGCACTGGTTGAAAACTTGCCGCAGGCGGGGCAATCGCGGCAGTTAATTTGCGTGCCGATTATTGGCGGCCCGTCCGGTAAACTCGAAAGCCGCTATCACGTAAACACATTAACCTACAGCGCGGCGGCAAAGCTGAAAGGGGAATCGCAGCTCGCGGATTTTCCAGCTCTGCTGGATAACCCCTTAATCCGTAATGGGATAATGCAGTCTCAGCACTTTAAAACCATCTCAGCCTACTGGGATAATCTGGATGTCGCCCTGGTGGGGATTGGCTCACCGGCTATTCGCGATGGCGCCAACTGGCATGCATTTTATGGCGGCGAAGAGAGTGACGACCTGAATGCCCGTCAGGTAGCCGGTGATATATGCTCACGCTTTTTTGATATTCACGGCGCAATGGTCGAAACGAATATGAGCGAGAAAACACTCTCTATCGAAATGAATAAACTAAAGCAGGCACGTTATTCCATTGGTATTGCTATAGGTGAAGAGAAATATAGCGGAATTATTGGCGCACTGCGTGGGCAATATATTAATTGTCTGGTAACGAATAGCAACACAGCTGAACTATTACTGAAATAAAAATCTGCCCGACTTTTACCGTAATGAAAAATTACGGCGGGCCTCTATTACCTAAAACCAGGAGTCTGTTATGCCAAATTGGTTAAATTTGCAGGATAAAATCATTATTGTCACCGGTGGCGCATCCGGTATTGGTCTGGCGATTGTGGATGAATTATTAGCACAAGGCGCGAATGTTCAGATGGTCGATATTCACGGTGGCGATGGTCAATATGAAAGTCATAAAGGTTATCAGTTCTGGCCGACCGATATTTCCAGCGCCAAAGAGGTAAATCATACGGTAGCGGAAATTATCCAGCGTTTTGGTCGCATCGACGGTCTGGTCAATAACGCCGGGGTCAATTTCCCGCGTCTGCTGGTCGATGAGAAAGCGCCTGCCGGGCAGTATGAACTCAACGAAGCTGCATTCGAAAAAATGGTCAATATCAACCAGAAAGGCGTTTTTCTGATGTCGCAGGCGGTGGCGCGGCAGATGGTAAAACAACACGATGGCGTGATTGTGAATGTTTCCTCGGAAAGCGGTCTGGAAGGCTCAGAAGGCCAAAGCTGTTACGCCGCCACCAAAGCCGCACTCAATAGCTTCACGCGCTCCTGGTCGAAAGAATTGGGTAAACACGGTATCCGTGTGGTCGGTATCGCGCCGGGGATTCTGGAAAAAACCGGGCTGCGCACGCCGGAATATGAAGAGGCGCTGGCGTGGACGCGCAATATCACCGTCGAACAGCTGCGTGAAGGCTATACCAAAAACGCCATTCCTATTGGGCGCGCCGGAAAATTAGCAGAAGTCGCTGATTTTGTTAGTTATCTTCTGTCTGAACGCGCCAGCTATATCACCGGAGTAACCACTAACATTGCGGGCGGAAAAACGCGCGGCTAAGGAGGCTTTATGGTCAATGCCATTTTTTGCGCCCACGGCAAATTAGCCTGCGCCATGCTGGAATCGGTTCAGATGGTGTACGGCGACGCCAGGGTCGAGGCAGTTGAATTTGTGCCCGGCGAGAACGCCGGAGACATTGTGGCAAAGCTGGAAAAGTTAGTGAGCATTCACAATCATGACGAGTGGCTAATCGCCGTGGATTTACAGTGCGGCAGCCCGTGGAATGCGGCAGCGATGCTTGCGATGCGCAATCCTCGTCTGCGGGTAATCAGCGGCCTTTCTCTGCCACTCGCGCTCGAACTGGTCGATAACCAGGACAGCATGAACGTTGATGAACTGTGTGAACACCTGACGCAAATCGCAAAGCAAACCTGCGTTGTCTGGAAACAACTGGCAACGGCAGAGGAGGATTTCTGATGAACATTACGCTCGCCCGCATTGATGACCGCCTAATCCACGGCCAGGTCACTACCGTCTGGTCGAAAGTGGCTAACGCCCAGCGCATTATTATCTGCAATGACGAGGTGTATAACGATGAAGTTCGCCGGACATTATTGCGTCAGGCCGCCCCGCCGGGAATGAAAGTTAACGTGGTCAATATTGAAAAAGCCGTCGCGGTGTATCACAACCCGCAATATCAGGACGAAACCGTTTTTTATCTTTTCACTCGCCCACAGGATGCCTTAGCGATGGTTCGCCAGGGGGTAAAAATAGGTACCCTGAATATTGGCGGCATGGCCTGGCGTCCTGGTAAAAAACAGTTAACCAAAGCGGTTTCATTAGATGACGATGATATTAACGCATTTCATGAGTTAAATAATCTTGGCATCACACTGGATTTACGCGTTGTAGCGTCAGATCCTTCAATCAATATTATCGACAAAATAAAAGAACAGTTAGTCGCAAATTAAATAATAGCGCCTGTGTACATATGCTTTAACAGGCAGGGATGACGACACTTAAAAGGTGACAAATCATGGAAATAAGTACCCTACAAATCATTGCCATATTTCTTTTTTCCTGTATTGCCGGAATGGGCAGCGTGCTGGATGAATTTCAGACTCATCGCCCGTTAATTGCCTGTACGGTGATTGGTTTAATTCTCGGTGATTTAAAAACCGGAATTATGCTCGGTGGTACGCTGGAATTGATAGCTCTCGGCTGGATGAACGTCGGCGCGGCGCAATCTCCGGATTCTGCACTCGCCAGCATAATCTCCGCCATTCTGGTTATCGTTGGTCAGCAAAGCATCGCCACCGGTATCGCCATCGCGTTGCCTGTGGCTGCGGCAGGCCAGGTGCTGACGGTGTTTGCCCGCACCATCACCGTTGTGTTCCAGCACGCGGCGGATAAAGCAGCGGAAGAAGCGCGGTTTCGCACTCTCGATATTCTGCATGTCTCCGCGCTTGGCGTGCAGGCACTGCGCGTTGCGATTCCGGCACTGATTGTCTCGCTGTTCGTCAGCGCCGATATGGTGAGCAATATGCTGAGCGCCATTCCCGAATTTGTGACCCGTGGACTGCAGATTGCTGGCGGTTTTATCGTGGTGGTCGGTTACGCCATGGTGCTTCGCATGATGGGAGTGAAATATTTGATGCCTTTCTTTTTCCTCGGTTTCCTCGCAGGTGGCTACCTCGATCTCAGTCTGCTGGCGTTCGGTGGCGTCGGCGTAATCATGGCCCTGCTCTACATCCAGTTAAATCCACAGTGGCGTAAAGCTGAACCACATCCCCAGGCCACCACTATCACCGCCCTTGACCAACTTGATGATTAACGGAGCCATCATGGAACAGAGAAAAATTACACGCAGCGATCTGGTGAGCATGTTTCTGCGCTCCAACCTGCAACAGGCGTCCTTCAACTTTGAACGCATTCATGGGCTGGGCTTTTGTTACGACATGATCCCCGCCATCAAGCGACTCTACCCATTAAAAGAGGATCAGGTTGCGGCGCTCAGGCGACACCTGGTGTTCTTCAATACCACGCCAGCCGTATGTGGTCCGGTCATCGGCGTGACCGCCGCCATGGAAGAAGCGCGGGCCAACGGTGCAGAAATTGATGACGGCACCATTAACGGCATCAAAGTTGGCCTGATGGGACCATTGGCAGGGGTTGGCGATCCACTGGTCTGGGGAACGCTGCGCCCGATTACCGCCGCGCTCGGCGCATCTCTGGCACTTTCGGGCAACATTCTCGGCCCGCTGCTGTTCTTCTTTATTTTCAACGCGGTGCGTCTGGCGATGAAGTGGTATGGCCTACAACTCGGCTTTCGTAAAGGGGTGAATATCGTCAGCGATATGGGCGGGAATGTGCTGCAAAAACTCACCGAAGGCGCATCGATTCTCGGACTGTTTGTGATGGGCGTGCTGGTCACCAAATGGACGTCGATCAACGTGCCGTTGGTGGTTTCACAAACGCCTGCCGCCGATGGCTCCACCGTCACCATGACCGTGCAGAACATTCTCGACCAACTTTGTCCTGGTTTGCTGGCGCTCGGTCTGACGCTGCTGATGGTGCGTCTGCTCAACAAAAAAATTAACCCGGTATGGCTGATTTTCGCCCTGTTTGGTTTAGGGATTATCGGCAATGCGCTGGGCTTCCTGTCCTGATTCTTCGCCCCGGCGCAACCGTCGGGGCCATCGTTCAACACGAGGTGGTTTATGAAAACAACAGCTCTGCGTCTTTATGGTAAACGTGATTTACGTCTGGAAACCTTTGATCTTCCTGAAATGCAGGAGGATGAAATCCTCGCGACGGTGGTCACCGACAGCCTGTGCCTCTCTTCCTGGAAAGAGGCCAATCTGGGTGAAAACCATAAAAAAGTACCCGACGATGTGGCGACCAATCCCATCATCATCGGCCATGAATTTTGCGGCGATATTCTGGCCGTGGGTAAAAAGTGGCAGCACAAATTTCAGCCGGGCCAGCGCTATGTGATTCAGGCCAACCTGCAATTGCCGGATCGCCCGGACTGCCCCGGTTACTCTTTCCCGTGGGTGGGCGGTGAAGCCACACATGTGGTTATCCCAAATGAGGTTATGGAACAGGATTGCCTGCTGGCATACGACGGCGAAACCTACTTTGAAGGTTCGCTGGTTGAACCGCTTTCCTGCGTGATTGGCGCGTTCAACGCCAACTATCATCTTCAGGAAGGTAGTTATAACCACACGATGGGGATTCGCCCGCAAGGGCGCACACTGATCCTCGGCGGCACCGGACCAATGGGACTGTTAGCGATTGATTATGCGCTGCATGGGCCAGTTAACCCGTCGCTGCTCGTCATTACCGATACCGACAACGACAAATTGAGTTATGCGCGGCAGCACTATCCATCAGAACCGCAAACACTGATTCATTATCTCAATGCCGCCGATGCAGCATTTGATACGTTAATGGCACTGAGTGGCGGTCACGGCTTCGATGATATTTTCGTCTTTGTGCCTAATGAAGGACTGGTGACGCTCGCCTCTTCCTTGCTGGCGACAGATGGTTGTCTGAATTTCTTCGCCGGACCGCAGGATAAGCACTTCAGCGCGCCAATTAATTTCTACGATGTGCATTATGCCTTTACTCATTACGTTGGCACGTCGGGCGGCAATACCGATGACATGCGTGCGGCGGTCAAACTGATCGAAGAGAAAAAAGTGCAAGCCGCAAAAGTGGTAACACATATTCTTGGGCTGAATGCTGCGGGCGAAACCACGCTTGAATTGCCTGCCGTCGGCGGCGGCAAAAAACTGGTGTATACCGGGAAAGACCTGCCGCTGACGTCACTCACGCAGATTCAGGATCAAGCACTGGCGGCGATTCTGGCGCGTCATCAGGGGATCTGGTCCGGTGAGGCGGAGCAATATCTGCTCACTCATGCAGAGGCAATTAGCCATGATTAATCGCGATACTCAACTGTGCATGTCGCTGGCCGGTCGCCCCGGCAACTTCGGCACGCGTTTTCACAATTATCTGTATGAAAAGCTGGGGCTGAATTTCATCTACAAAGCGTTCGCCACCCAGGATATTGAGGCGGCGGTGAAAGGTGTTCGCGCATTAGGTATCCGCGGCTGTGCCGTGTCGATGCCGTTTAAAGAAAGCTGTATGCCCTTTCTCGATGCGATCGATCCGTCAGCGAAAATCATTGATTCAGTGAATACCATCGTGAATGACGGCGGCAGGCTGACCGGGTTTAACACCGACTACATTGCGGTGAAAAACCTGATTATTCACCACCAGCTCAATAGCGCCGCACGCGTGATGATTCGCGGCAGTGGCGGCATGGGCAAAGCGGTCATTGCCGCCTTTCGCGACGCGGGGTTTACCGATGTCATCATCGCCGCCCGCAACCACGAGAGCGGCCCGGCGCTGGCGAAGCAGTATGGCTTCCAGTGGCAACCGCAGCCAGAAGGAATCGACTGCGACATTCTGGTTAACGTTACCCCCGTTGGCATGGCTGGCGGTAAAGAGAGCCATGAGCTGGCCTTCAGCGAGGCAATGATCTCTACGGCAAGCGTCGTTTTTGACGTCGTGGCATTGCCACCGGAAACGCCGCTCATTCGTCTGGCGCAGCAGCTTGATAAGCAGACGATCAGCGGCGCAGAGGTGATTGCTTTACAGGCCGTCGAGCAGTTCGCGATGTATACCGGTGTGCGACCTGATGCGCGGCTGATTACTGAAGCGGCACAATTTGCACGAGAAGGATAAGAAACATCAGCGCCTTAAGGGGCGCTCAGATTGGTGGCAAAGTGCACGTTGTTCATGCCGGATGCGGCGCGAACGCCTTATTCGGCCTACAAAATCGCGAAAATTCAAGACATTGCAATTAGCTTGTAGGCCTGATAAGCGTAGCGCATCAGGCAATGCTGTGTTTGTCATCAGGCTCAGCGCCTTGTTTGCTAACCGTCTTCAGAACGCCTGGTACAATGTGTGACATCGTGAGCCACGTCAGTAAGTGGTTAAATTTGCAGTGGTAGCATTCCTTCCGTGTTTTCTTACTAACCGGAGAAGTAATGGAACTGCTTTTATTGAGTAACTCGACGCTGCCGGGTAAAGCCTGGCTGGAACATGCGCTGCCGTTGATTACTGAACAGTTGCAAGGTCGCCGTTCAGCGGTGTTTATTCCTTTCGCTGGCGTAACGCAAACCTGGGATGATTATACGGCCAAAACGGCTGCGGTCCTTGCCCCACTTGGCGTTTCTGTCACCGGTATTCATAGCGTTGTCGATCCCGTTGCCGCGATTGAAAATGCGGAAATTGTGATTGTCGGCGGCGGTAATACTTTCCAGTTGCTGAAAGAATGCCGCGTACGCGGGCTTTTGGCACCCATTGCCGACGTAGTAAAACGTGGCGCGCTGTATATCGGCTGGAGTGCAGGCGCTAACCTTGCTTGCCCAACTATCCGCACCACCAACGATATGCCGATTGTCGATCCGCAAGGTTTCAATGCGCTGAATCTGTTCCCGCTGCAAATCAACCCGCACTTCACCAATGCGCTGCCGGAAGGCCATAAAGGTGAAACCCGTGAACAGCGTATTCGCGAACTGCTGGTCGTCGCGCCAGAACTGACGATTATTGGCCTGCCGGAAGGTAACTGGATCAGAGTAAGTAAAGGTCACGCTACGCTGGGCGGCCCGAATACCACTTATGTATTTAAAGCTGGTGAGGAAGCGGTGCCGCTGGAAGCGGGTCACCGTTTTTAAGTGAATTGCCGGATGCATGATCCGGCATCTTGTACATAGTGCCTGATGCGACGCTTGACGCGTCTTATCAGGCCTACAGGATTCACAATATTAATACTCGTCCCGACCCTCATCTTCATCAGGCTGTTCCAGCACACTGTAAGCCACCGAACAAAACAGCGAGTTCAGACGCTGCATATCGCCCAGTAAGCCTAAATGCAGCGAACTGGTTTCAATGCTTTGCACGTTTTGCTGATGCAGGCGATCGACGTGAGCATGGGAATAACGGCGATTAAGAATGCGAAAGCGATGCTTACTACGGCGCAAACGACGAGCGCTGGTGACATCGCCAGAGAAGAACACCGACATTGCCAGCTTTAAATTACTGAGCAATTGCTCATAGAGCGCATCCAGTTCCTTCAACCCATCAAGCGAAAATGCCCGCCGTGCTGCCAGTGATTTGTCAGCAATTTCGCTGCCCATGCGCTCGACGATATCGGAAGCCTGCTCCAGGTTGAGAGCCATTTCGATAATCTCTGCCCAGCGGCGCGACTCTTCTTCCGCCAGCTCTTCTTTTGGCATCCGCGCCAAATAAAGTTTAATCGCGGTGTAGAGGACGTTGATATCATCCGCCAGCTTGCGCAACTCCTTCTCTTCACGCGGTTCACCGTGCATCACTTTATTCAGCCCTTCCATCATCTGTTCCATCGCGTCACCGATGCGCAGTGTTTCACGGGCGGCATTCGCCAGAGCAAGAGTCGGAGTATCCAGCGCACTAACGTCCAGATGTTTTGGTTTCAGATGGGCATCCAACTCAGGTTCATCGCGAATAATCGTTTTGCAAAATCGCGCCATTGGATCGACAAACGGCAGCATGACCAGGCAACGAACGAGGTTGTAGAAGACGTGGAAATAGATAACCAGTTCCGCTTTTGGCAAAGGCAGTTTATCCATTGATTCAGCCAGAACATGGACAAATGGCAGGATAATCAAGCTCCCCACCAGCTTAAACAACAAGCTACCCATCGCAACACGGCGAGCGGCGGCATTGGCGGCACTATTGTTGAGCATCGCCAGCAGGCCGGAACCGAGGTTGGCTCCGATTACCAGACAGAGCGCCACCGGGAAGGAGATAATGCCTGCGGCGGTCAAAGTCGCGGTCAGCAATACAGCAGCAAGGCTGGAGTAACTGATAATGGCGAACATCGCGCCAATCAGCGCATCCAGCAGAATGTCACCTGTCAGCGAGGCAAAGATCACCTGAACGCCGTTTGCCTGGGTGATCGGCGTTACGGCCTGCACAATCAACTCCAGCGCCAGCAAAATCAGCCCAAGACCAATACCGACGCGGCCCAGTTGCCCGGCGCGTGACTGTTTGCGTCCGAGGAAAAAAATCACGCCGATAAAAATGAGCAGCGGTGACAACCAGGATAAATCGAAGGTGAGGACCCGCGCCATTAGCGCCGTCCCGACATCAGCCCCCAGCACAATCACCAGCGCGGGCGCGAGAGCAACCAGCTCCTGGGCAACAAACGAAGTCACCAGCATGGTGGTGGCATTACTGCTCTGTACCAGTGCGGTAACGCCGATCCCCGCGCAAAAGGCGAGCGGCTTCTTTTCGACGCTTCGGCTAAGAACTGTACGCAGTCGTGCACCGAAGACGCGCATTACGCCCGTTCGGACAATATGCGTCCCCCAGACCAACAGGGCGACGGCAGAAAGCAGGTGAAGCAAGGTTAGCACGGAATCAGGTTCTCCTTTTTGTTATGCATTTTCCTGTTAAGATTTTTCTAATCACGTTGTTTTTATCCAGGCATTTCTCTTGTATGTACTTTCAGTATAAGAGATTTATACAAGAAAGTATTTAAAAAGGCATTTATATAAAAATTCACCTGTATCTGTTGCTATTTCTATCACACTTTTCCCTGTCGTTTACACCAGATAATCGTTGTCACTTTTGTGACCTCTGAGAAGATAAACAACGAAATATTTAAGACCAGATTCTGTGAGTGAAAATAATTAAGTAACAACGGTATTACGGAGATTGAACAGCTTACGGTAGCAAAACGCATAAATTCCTGAACTGCCAAAAAAGAGAAACTAAACAATTTTTGTTTTAAAAAAGATTGCGCAGAAAAGAATAAAGAGAACAATAATACTATTTGTAGCGTAACAGTGGCGACTGCATAAGCGTAAAAACCGCCTTCAACACCGATAGCTTTAAGTAAGGAAATTGAATGAACGATATCGGAATAAAAAGGGATACGACCATTACCAACCGAGTAGAACAGATAGGTGGCTATCGCGATAACATCCATGACACCCCAAAAGAGAAGAATGTATTTTTTATATTGACGTTGCATAAAGTAAATCCTTTTCACGAAAACAAATATTACCAGGAATTATTATAATTGCGGGCGTTTTTGGATTAACACTCCACCCGTATTTTTTAAACCTCTGTCAGCCATACCTTCACTAAATAAGACATCGATACGCCCTTTACTTTTATCGTGATACAGAATACTGCATGAGATACACCTTATACCCTCTTTGGATTTACGAAAATCTAACCAATAACGACCATCATAAAATACCCACTCCACACCTGTTTTTATATTAATTATCCAATCATTATAACCTGTTGGTTTTTTTCCTAATAGTTCAGTAACTTCGGACTCTGAACATCCTTCGAAAGCAAAAAAATCTATTTCATCAATTTTTATCATGTTCAATAATCCATTATTTATGACATTAAAAACCGGGGCAAATACCCCGGTGTTATCACTTACTCGGCATCATACCCCAGATTCGGTGCCAGCCAGCGCTCAACTTCGGTAACGCTCATACCTTTACGGCGGGCATAGTCTTCAACCTGATCGCGCTGAATTTGCGCCACCGCGTAGTACTTGCTGTCCGGGTGGCTGAAGTACCAACCCGAAACCGATGCACCGGGCCACATCGCGAAAGATTCCGTGAGTTTCATGCCAGTGTGTTTTTCCACTTCCAGCAGCTCCCAGATGGTGGCTTTTTCCGTATGTTCCGGGCAGGCCGGATAGCCCGGTGCCGGACGGATGCCCTGGTAGTTTTCGCGGATCAGTTCTTCGTTGCTGAGGTTCTCGTTCGGCGCATAGCCCCAGTAGACTTTACGCACACGCTCATGGAGATACTCCGCAAAGGCTTCGGCTAAACGGTCGGCAAGCGCTTTCACCATGATTTTGTTGTAATCATCGTGCTGTGCTTCGAAGGCATCAGCCAGTGCGTCCTCTTCCAGCCCGCCAGTCACGGCAAATGCGCCGATATAATCTGCTTTACCAGAAAGCTTCGGCGCAACGAAGTCAGCGAGACAGTAGTTAGCGAAGCCGGTTTTTTCGGTCTGTTGACGCAGATGGTGGCTGACGTTGATCACATGTGTACGCGTTTCGTCACGGTAGATTTCAATGTCATCGCCCACACGGTTTGCCGGGAACAGGCCCACCACGCCACGCGGATTCAGCGTTTTCTCGGCACTTAATTTATCCAGCATGTCGTTGGCGTCTTTAAACAGCCGCTGCGCCTCTTCGCCTACCACTTCATCTTCCAGAATGCGCGGATACTTCCCGGCTAGCGACCAGGTCATAAAGAACGGCGTCCAGTCGATGTAATTACGCAGCGTTTCGATGCTGGCTTCAACTTCCTGCACACCGAGACGGTGCGCCACCGGCGGCGTGTAAGCCTGCCAGTCAAAAGCGAAATCGTTATCGCGCGCCGCTTCCAGCGTGACCGGTGGTGTGCGCGGTTTCTTGCGCCCGTGTTGAATACGCACGGTTTCGTACTCCTTGCGGGTACGAGCAACGAAATCATCACGCTGAGTGTCAGAAAGCAGCGCCGCCACCACACCAACGGTGCGCGAGGCGTTCTGAACATACACCGTCGGGCCGCTGTAGTTTTGCTCGATTTTCACCGCCGTGTGCGCTTTTGAGGTGGTCGCACCACCAATCAATAGCGGAATGGTGAAGCCCTGACGCTCCATCTCTTTCGCCACGTTGACCATTTCGTCAAGCGACGGCGTGATCAATCCTGAAAGGCCAATCAGATCGGCATTCACTTCTTTGGCGGTGCGGAGGATTTTTTCCGCAGGCACCATCACGCCGAGATCGACGATTTCGTAGTTGTTACATTGCAGCACCACGCCAACGATATTTTTACCGATATCGTGGACGTCGCCCTTCACGGTGGCGATCACCATCTTGCCGTTGGTTTTGCCCTGCTCTTTGCTGGCTTCGATAAACGGTTCGAGATAGGCCACCGCCTGTTTCATGACGCGCGCCGATTTCACCACCTGCGGCAGGAACATTTTCCCTTCGCCGAACAGATCGCCGACCACGTTCATGCCGTCCATCAGCGGGCCTTCAATCACCTGAATGGGGCGATCCGCCTGCTGGCGCGCTTCTTCGGTGTCCTGTTCAATAAATTCGGTAATACCTTTGACCAGCGAGTATTCCAGACGTTTATTCACTTCCCACGAGCGCCACTCTGCCTGCTGGGCATTAGCGGTATCGTCGGTTTTGCTGCCGCGATATTTCTCGGCAAGTTCCAGTAAACGCTCGGTGCCATCGTCGCGACGATTGAGGATCACATCTTCCACCGCGTCGCGCAGTTCGGCGGGCAGGTCGTCGTAAATCGCCAGTTGCCCGGCGTTGACGATCCCCATGTCCATACCGTTGCGGATAGCGTAGTAGAGGAACACCGCGTGAATGGCTTCGCGCACCGGATCGTTACCACGAAACGAGAACGAGACGTTAGAGACACCACCGGAAATCAGCGCGTGCGGCAGTTCGCGTTTGATGTCTTCACACGCGCCGATAAAGTCCTGCGCGTAGTTGTTGTGCTCTTCAATGCCAGTTGCGACCGCGAAAATGTTCGGGTCAAAGATGATATCTTCCGGCGGGAAGCCGACTTCCTCGGTGAGGATTTTGTACGCCCGACGGCAAATCTCGATTTTCCGTGCGCGGGTATCGGCCTGACCCTGTTCGTCAAAGGCCATTACCACCACCGCTGCACCGTAACGACGCAACAGTTTCGCATGATGGATAAAGGCGTCGACGCCCTCTTTCATTGAGATAGAGTTAACAATGCCTTTGCCCTGAATACACTTCAGCCCCTTTTCGATGACCTCCCATTTTGAGGAGTCGATCATAATCGGCACGCGGGCGATATCCGGTTCACCGGCAATCAGGCTGAGGAAACGCACCATCGCCGCTTCGGCGTCGAGCATCCCTTCATCCATGTTGATATCGATAATCTGCGCGCCGTTTTCCACCTGCTGACGCGCCACATCCAGCGCCTCGCTGTATTTCTCTTCTTTGATCAGGCGTTTGAATTTGGCGGAACCGGTGACGTTGGTGCGTTCACCCACGTTCACAAACAGGCTATCTTCGCCAATGTTCAGCGGCTCCAGGCCGGACAAACGGCAGGCTACGGGAATTTCCGGCAGTTTGCGCGGCGCTAATCCTTCTACTGCACGACTCATCGCTGCAATATGTTGTGGCGTGGTGCCACAGCAACCGCCGACGATATTGAGGAATCCCGCTTCCGCCCATTCGCGGATGTGCTTCGCCATCGTGTCGGCGTCGAGATCGTATTCACCAAAGGCGTTAGGCAGCCCGGCGTTCGGGTGAGCGGTGACGTAGCATTCCGCAATCCGTGACAGCTCTTGCACGTACTGGCGCAGTTCATCTGGCCCCAGCGCACAGTTCAGGCCAAAAGTCAGCGCTTCGGCGTGGCGCAATGAGTTGTAAAATGCTTCGGTGGTCTGCCCGGAGAGGGTGCGCCCGGAGGCGTCAGTGATGGTGCCGGAGATCATAATCGGCAGTTCAACGCCCAGCGCTTCGAACTCCGTTTTCACCGCAAAAATCGCCGCTTTGGCGTTGAGGGTGTCGAAAACGGTTTCAATCAGAATCAGATCCGCACCACCTTCGACTAATGCTTTGGTGGATTCGCGATAGGCCGCCACCAGCTGGTCAAAAGTGATGTTGCGGAATGCTGGATCGTTTACGTCCGGAGATATAGACGCCGTGCGGTTGGTTGGGCCGAGAACACCAGCAACGTAGCGCGGTTTCTCCGGCGTGCGCGCGGTCCACTCATCAGCACAGGCACGCGCCAGTTTCGCTGCCGCAAAGTTAATTTCTGCCGACAGGGATTCCATCTGGTAATCCGCCATCGCAATAGTCGTGGAGTTGAAGGTGTTGGTTTCAATGATATCTGCGCCCGCTTCAAAGTAAGCGTTGTGGATGGCGGAGATCACTTCCGGTTTGCTGAGAACCAGCAGGTCGTTGTTACCTTTAAGATCGCAAGGCCAGTCGGCAAAACGTTCACCGCGAAAATCTGCCTCGTTCAGTCGATAACTCTGGATCATGGTGCCCATACCGCCGTCCAGCACCAGAATACGTTCATTTAACTGCGCACGCAGTTGTTCAACTTTGCTGCTCACACTCGCTCCCGACACGCTCAACCCAGACTGTAAAAAAATTCAACAGACCATACTGGCATAAACGCATCAGTGGTAAAAGCGACCACCACGCAACATGAGATTTGTTCAACATTAACTCATCGGATCAGTGTGGCAACTATTGCATTACACCGCAATAAAAATGAAAATGATTTCCACGATACAGAAAAAGGATACGGTCATGGTCGCACCCATTCCCGCAAAACGCGGCAGAAAACCCGCCGTTGCCACCGCACCCGCGACTGGACAGGTTCAGTCTTTAACGCGTGGGCTGAAATTACTGGAGTGGATTGCCGAATCCAATGGCAGTGTGGCGCTAACGGAACTGGCTCAGCAAGCCGGATTACCCAACTCCACTACTCACCGCCTGCTAACCACGATGCAACAGCAGGGTTTCGTACGTCAGGTTGGCGAACTGGGTCACTGGGCGATCGGCGCACATGCTTTTATGGTCGGCAGCAGCTTTCTCCAGAGCCGTAATTTGTTAGCCATTGTCCACCCCATCCTGCGCAATCTGATGGAAGAGTCTGGCGAAACAGTAAATATGGCGGTGCTGGATCATAGCGATCACGAAGCGATTATTATCGACCAGGTACAGTGTACGCATCTGATGCGTATGTCAGCCCCTATCGGCGGTAAGTTACCGATGCACGCTTCCGGTGCGGGTAAAGCCTTTCTAGCCCAACTGAGCGAAGAACAGGTGACGAAGCTGCTGCACCGCAAAGGGTTACATGCCTATACCCACGCGACGCTGGTGTCTCCTGTGCATCTAAAAGAGGACCTCGCCCAAACGCGTAAACGTGGCTATTCATTTGACGATGAAGAACATGCGTTGGGGCTTCGTTGCCTTGCAGCGTGTATTTTCGATGAGCACCGCGAACCATTTGCCGCAATTTCGATTTCCGGGCCGATTTCACGTATTACCGATGACCGCGTGACCGAGTTTGGCGCGATGGTGATTAAAGCGGCGAAGGAAGTGACGCTGGCGTACGGTGGAATGCGATGACATTTTCGCCTCTGATTTATACAAACCGAACGCTAAACCGCTGCCTGCGCCGATACGCATAAACATCTTCCACATGCCCTTCTCGTATGCGGTTTTGTAGCGCGCGCCAGTAATCGGCGCGGAACAGGTCGGCGTGCATCTCTTCAAACAGTGGCCCAATACGCGGGTCGGCACAAAGCCAGTGGCGGAATTCTTCTGGGAAAACATCGCCCGGCGAAACGCTGTACCACGGCTCACTAGCAAGTTCGTCTTCCGGGTAGCGCGGCAGTGGGATGTCGCGGAAATTCACTTCCGTCATGTAGCAAATTTCATCGTAATCATAAAACACCACGCGCCCGTGACGGGTGACACCGAAGTTTTTAAACAGCATGTCTCCAGGGAAAATATTGGCGGCGGCAAGCTGGCGAATAGCGTTACCATATTCTTCAATGGCGTCGCGCAGCTGCTGACCTTCCACTTGTTCCAGCCAGATATTGAGCGGCACCATTCGCCGTTCGATGTAGAGATGGCGAATCACAATCTGTTCGCCGAGATCGGTGATTTTTTCCGGCGCTTCCTGGAGCAGTAATTCCATTAATGCCGGAGCAATTTGCCGCTTCTCCAGCACAAAGTTTTCAAATTCCTGGGTGTCCGCCATTCGGCCCACGCGATCGTGTTCTTTAACCAACTGATAGCAGGCGCGGACGTGAGCCGCAGACATCTCTTTCTGCGGCGCGAACTTGTCTTTAATCACTTTGAATACCCGATCAAAGCCCGGCAGCGTGAACACCAGCATCACCATTCCACGAATGCCCGGCGCTTCAATAAATTGCTCATTACAGCCTTGTAGATAAACGAGATATTCACGGTAACTTTCGGTTTTGGCGTGTTTCTGGCAGCCAATAGCCATGTACAGCTCTGCGGTCGTTTTGCCCGGTAGAATTTCCCGTAGCCACTCGACCAGTGCGGCAGGTAGCGACGCGTAAACCATAAAATAGGAACGCGCGAAGCCAAAGACGATGCTCGCCTCGGCGGTCGTCGTCAGACAGGTATCAATAAACAGCTCGCCGTCGTCCGCCTGGTGGATAGGCAGCAAAAAGGGCAATGTGCCGGAAGGCGTTATTAGTTTGCCTACCAGCCAGGCGGCTTTATTGCGGTAAAACAGTTCGTTCGCCACCTGTAAATGGCTTTCGGCGAGGTTATCAGTCCCCATCGTTTCGGTCAGATGGCGAATGATGTAGTTGATATCACGGCTTTTATTCTGCCAGCGCAGGCGCAGCGGCAGATCGCTGATAACACGCATTAGTAGCGATTCCCAGCCGTGATCGGGATAAAAGTCTTTCGCCAGCGGGCGTGGAATGGTACGAAAACGGCGCTCCGGCTGGGAGCTAAAGATAAAAAGCCGCTCGGGAGTAAGCGAGCGGTGGTCAAATAACCGACAGTACACGGAGTTAAAAAAGCTCTCCGCAATCTCGAAGCGCGGATAATCCGGCAACAGCCGGGTGTAATGCTCTTTGACGCGCAGTAAAAATTCCGCGTCCGTGCTTTGGCCGTTAGTGATACAGCGCAGCTGTTCCACCACCAGACCAACGTGATGATCATAAAGATGGATACGGTTTTTCATCGCCTGCTGGACAGCATGCCAGTCGGCTTGCTCGAAACGCTGCTGCGCCCCGGAAGTCACTTCGAGGAATCGACCATACTGAGCGTCGAAACCTTGCAAAATGGTTTGTGCAATCAATAATTCCAGGCCACGCGGCATTTGTTGCCCTCGTCGGGAGCAGAGAATTGCCTGATAAGGCGCTCATTGCCGGATGCGGCGTGAACGCCTTATCCAGCCTACGGTCAGCAACATTTGTAGGCATGATAAGACGCGCAAGCGTCGCATCAGGCGTTGATTGCCGGATGCGGCGTGAACGCCTTATCCGGCCTACAGTTAGCAACGTTTATCGGTTGTTAGAACTGCGATTCTTCGGTGGAACCTGTCAGTGCGGTAACTGAAGACGTACCGCCCTGAATAATGGTCGTCACTTTATCGAAATAACCTGTACCCACTTCCTGCTGGTGAGAAACGAAGGTGTAGCCATCTTTCGCGGCAGCGAATTCCGGCTGCTGCACTTTCTCAACGTAATGCTTCATGCCCTCGCCCTGCGCATAGGCGTTTGCCAGGTCGAACATGTTGAACCACATGCTGTGGATGCCTGCCAGGGTGATGAACTGGAACTTGTAACCCATATCCGACAGCTGCTGCTGGAAGCTGGCAATAGTTTTGTCGTCGAGGTTTTTCTGCCAGTTGAACGACGGCGAGCAGTTATAAGCCAGCAGTTTGCCCGGATATTTCGCGTGGATGGCTTGTGCAAAGCGACGCGCCAGTTCCAGGTCTGGCGTGGAGGTTTCACACCATACCAGGTCAGCATACGGCGCATACGCCAGGCCGCGGCTGATCGCTTGTTCAATACCTGCATGAGTACGGAAGAAACCTTCGTTGGTGCGTTCGCCGGTAATAAATTCGCTATCATACGGGTCGCAATCGGAGGTGATCAGATCCGCCGCATCGGCATCGGTACGAGCAACCAGCAGGGTTGGAACGCCCGTCACGTCGGCAGCCAGACGCGCAGCGACCAGTTTCTGGATCGCTTCCTGAGTTGGCACCAAAACTTTGCCGCCCATGTGACCGCATTTTTTCACGGACGCCAGCTGATCTTCGAAGTGAACTGCCGCTGCACCGGCTTCAATCATCGCTTTCATCAGTTCAAAGGCATTCAGGACACCGCCAAAACCGGCTTCCGCATCAGCAACAATCGGCAGGAAGTAATCGACATAGCGCGGATCGCCCGGCTCAATGCCTGCAGACCACTGGATCTGATCGGCACGACGGAAGGTGTTGTTGATCCGCTCCACCACAGCTGGCACCGAGTTTGCCGGATAGAGCGACTGATCCGGATACATGCTGGCCGCCAGGTTAGCGTCCGCCGCTACCTGCCATCCCGACAGATAGACTGCTTCAATACCCGCTTTCGCCTGCTGCAGCGCCTGACCGCCAGTCAGTGCACCGAGGCTGTTGATGTAGCCTTTTTTCGACTCGCCATGCAGCAGACGCCACATTTTCGCCGCGCCCAGTTGCGCCAGCGTGCATTCAGGATTGACTGAACCGCGTAATTTCACCACATCTTCCGCGCTGTACGGGCGAGTAATGCCTTCCCAACGCGGTTGAGTCCACTCTTTCTGTAATTCTTCAATTTGTTGTGTACGGGTTTTCATGTGCAGATGCTCCATAGTTATGTGGTGGTTTACGCTAACAGGCGGTAGCCTGGCAGGGTCAGGAAATCAATTAACTCATCAGAAGTGGTGATCTGTTCCATCAGGCGTGCGGCATCGTCAAAACGCCCCTGGGAGAAACGTTCTTCGCCCAGTTCGCTGGCAATGACTTTCATCTCTTCGCCCAGCATCTGGCGGAACAAGGCTTTGGTCACCGGTTTGCCATTGCTCAACGTTTTTTGATGATGGATCCACTGCCAGATTGAGGTACGGGAAATTTCAGCCGTCGCCGCATCTTCCATCAGGCCATAAATCGGCACACAGCCGTTGCCAGAGATCCACGCTTCGATGTACTGCACAGCCACGCGAATGTTGGCGCGCATTCCTTCTTCGGTGCGTTCACCATCACAAGGTGCCAGCAGCTGATCGGCAGTAATCGGCGCGTCTTGTTCGCGCATCACTTCAAGCTGATTTTTACGGGAGCCGAGAATGTCGTTGAATACCGCCATTGCCGTATCCGCAAGGCCTGGGTGAGCGATCCATGTGCCATCGTGACCGTTATTGGCTTCCAGCGATTTATCCGCTTTTACTTTGTTGAGCACCTGGTTATTGCGCTCTTCATCTTTGCTCGGAATAAACGCTGCCATGCCGCCCATCGCAAAAGCACCGCGTTTATGGCAGGTTTTAATCAACAGGCGTGAGTAAGCATTCAGGAAGGGTTTATCCATCGTCACTGCCTGTCTGTCTGGCAGGACGCGATCGGGATAGTTTTTCAACGTTTTGATATAACTGAAGATGTAATCCCAACGACCGCAGTTCAGACCAACAATATGGTCACGCAGCGCGTGAAGGATTTCATCCATCTGGAACACGGCGGGCAGCGTTTCAATCAGCAACGTCGCCTTGATAGTGCCGCGCGGCAGATTAAAGCGATCTTCTGCATAGCTGAAGACTTCGCTCCACCAGGCCGCTTCCTGCCAGGACTGGGTTTTCGGCAGATAGAAATAGGGACCGCTGCCCTTTGCCAACAGTGCCTGATAGTTGTGGAAGAAATAGAGCGCAAAATCAAACAGGCTACCGGGGATTGCCTCACCACGCCAGGTGACATGTTTTTCCGGCAAGTGCAGACCGCGTACCCGACAAATCAAAACCGCCGGATTGGGCTTGAGCTGATAAATTTTGCCAGCTTCGTTGGTATAGCTGATGGTGCCGTTAACCGCATCGCGCAGGTTAATTTGCCCGTCGATCACCTTGTTCCAGTCCGGGGCCAGTGAATCCTCGAAATCGGCCATAAACACTTTCACATTGGCGTTGAGTGCGTTGATCACCATCTTGCGCTCAACCGGCCCGGTGATCTCTACCCGACGATCTTCTAAGTCCGCAGGAATCCCGCGAATTTTCCAGTCAGCATCACGAATGGAAGCTGTTTCCGAAATAAAATCAGGCAACGTTCCGTTATCGATATCCCGCTGCTGCTGAATGCGCGCTGCCAGAAGTTTATTGCGTTGTGGCGTAAAATGCGTCACCAGCTCAGTCAGAAATTCTACCGCTTGGGCAGTAAGAATTTGCTTCTCCTGCTCGCCATACGGCCTTGTGAAAGCCAGTTCATCGGTTGTTGTTGCCTGTTCAGTCATCGTGCAGCTCCTCGTCATGGATCCGAAAACTTCCCCACTGTGAACGAAGGATCGTTGTGCGCTTTTCGTTCAGCACAACTAAGACTACTCATTTAAAATGCAAAATCAAAAACAATTTCCATTTTAATTAAAAATACTTGATAACTTATTGATAACAATATGAATAAAATTTATTCACCTGCTGAGGTGCGTTTCGGAAATAAAAAAGGCACCCGAAGGTGCCTGAGGTAAGGTGCTGAATCGCTTAACGATCGACTATCACAGAAGATTAATCCAGCGTAGGATTCATACGGCGTAGATCGTATGGCGTGATCTGGTAGACGTAATAGTTGAGCCAGTTGGTAAACAGCAAATTGCCATGACTGCGCCAGCTCGCACGCGGTTTGTTTTGCGGATCGTTGTGCGGAAAATAATTATACGGTACGTCCGGGTTTAGTCCGGCTTCCACATCGCGGAAATATTCCTGCGCCAGCGTTTGCGCATCATATTCGGGATGGCCCGTCACAAAGGCAATGCGCTTATCTTTGCTGGCAAACAGATATGCATCCCCTTCTTCCGTCTCTGCCAAAATTTCCAGATCGGTATAATCACGAATTAACGCGGCAGGGAAATCGGCATAGCGCGAATGTGGTGCCAGGAATGAATCATCAAAACCACGCGTCAGAAGTGCATGCGGATGGAGAATATGATGCTCGTAAACACCAGAGAGTTTGTCGGTGCGGGTTTGCTTAGGAATGCCGTAGAGGATATTGAGCGCGGCCTGTACCGCCCAGCAGACAAACAGCGTCGAGGTGACGTGATCTTTCGACCACTCCAGCACCTGTTTGATCTGTGGCCAGTAAGCGACATCATTAAACTCCACCAGACCCAGCGGCGCACCGGTGACTATCAGGCCGTCAAAGTTCTGTTCCTGAATATCTTCAAAGTTGCAGTAGAAGTTGTTTAGATGCTCTGCGGGCGTGTTGCGCGATTCACGGGAATCGATGCGCAACAGCTGAATATCGACCTGTAAAGGCGAGTTTGAAAGCAGGCGTAAGAACTGATTTTCAGTTTCGATCTTCTTCGGCATCAGGTTAAGGATAAGCACCTTTAGCGGACGAATTTCCTGACCAGACGCGCGAGAAGTTGTCATCACAAAAACGTTTTCTTCACGCAAGAAATTGACGGCGGGTAGCTCGTCCGGCACACGAATCGGCATAACCTGATTACCTCACTACATACGCTTATACGTTTAGACATCCAGATAGCTGAAGATAACCAGAAAATTTGCCAATGTCGAGCCTGCATGTTGAAGGTGAGAAAGTTTCAAGGAAAAGGCTGCGTTAGAATATAAGAATGACTAAAAGGAGAGAAAATGGTTATTAGTATTCGCCGCTCACGGCATCAGGAATCGGAGGAACTCGTTGCGATTTGGTGTCGTTCTGTCGATGCCACCCACGATTTTTTATCAGCAGAGTATCGGGCCGAGCTGGAAGAGCTGGTGCGTTCCTTTCTGCCGGAAGCACCATTGTGGGTCGCGGTTAATGAGCGGGATCAGCCGGTTGGGTTTATGTTGTTAAGTGGGCAGCATATGGATGCGCTGTTTATCGATCCTGATGTGCACAGCTGCGGCGTGGGTCGGATGCTGGTGGAGCATGCGCTCTCGATGGCACCGGAACTGACAACCAACGTTAATGAGCAAAATGAGCAGGCGGTTGGGTTCTATAAGAAGATGGGCTTTAAGGTTACCGGGCGTTCTGAGGTGGACGATTTGGGGAAACCGTATCCGTTGCTGAATCTGGCGTATGTGGGGGAATAAGCTGCCCCCCTACCGTGCCTGCGTAGGCTGGATAAGACGCGCCAGCGTCGCATCCGGCATTTTTTTTGCACCAACGCAAAAAGGCCATCCGTCAGGATGGCCTTCTGCTTTATCTGATGCCTGGCAGTTCCCTACTCTCGCATGGGGAGACCCCACACTACCATCGGCGCTACGGCGTTTCACTTCTGAGTTCGGCATGGGGTCAGGTGGGACCACCGCGCTACGGCCGCCAGGCAAATTCTGTTTATTAACCCGCTTACGCCGGTTAATCTAATCTGTTATCAAGCTTACTTATCGATGTCTCATCCGCCAAAACATCTTCGGCGTTGTAAGGTTAAGCCTCACGGTTCATTAGTACCGGTTAGCTCAACGCATCGCTGCGCTTACACACCCGGCCTATCAACGTCGTCGTCTTCAACGTTCCTTCAGGACTCTCAAGGAGTCAGGGAGAACTCATCTCGGGGCAAGTTTCGTGCTTAGATGCTTTCAGCACTTATCTCTTCCGCATTTAGCTACCGGGCAGTGCCATTGGCATGACAACCCGAACACCAGTGATGCGTCCACTCCGGTCCTCTCGTACTAGGAGC
>NZ_VCDZ01000030.1:0-151379 GCF_005845405.1 Escherichia sp. E4930
CAAATCTTTTCTAAGCTGCCTGTACGGCAGTGAACAACCAGCGCGTATATTTTCGCGTTTGAGAACATTTCTAAGCTGCCTGTACGGCAGTGAACTTTGTGCGCGTATAGTGGTACGATTAAGCAAGTTTCTAAGCTGCCTGTACGGCAGTGAACGTTGTGGCCGTGTGTTTTTGTATCTCGCTGGTTTTCTAAGCTGCCTGTACGGCAGTGAACTCAAATACTACACATTTAGCCCGTTGTTAATAAAGCAAAACCATCTCATTTTCCTGCTGCCACCCTTTTTTTATCCTTACCTTCCAGCAGCACTAATTATCAACAACTTACCATCATCATCAAAAAAAGGGTCTGAACTTCCTCCACCCCATAAACAAAAAGTCCGTAACCCCTGACGAGATTACGGACTTCACCAACCTACTTAACAATCTGATTAATGCGCGGCTTCCGGTTTATGCTTTTGTGCACTCTGGAACCCGTAGGTCAGCTCATTTTTCTCTTTATCCAGCGCGACTGTCACCTGGCCACCATCCACCAGCGAGCCAAACAGCAGTTCGTTGGCGAGCGGTTTTTTCAGGTTATCCTGAATCACACGTGCCATCGGACGTGCGCCCATCGCCCGGTCGTAACCTTTCTCAGCCAGCCAGTTACGCGCTTCCTGGCTCACTTCCAGAGAAACACCTTTCTGATCCAACTGAACCTGCAACTCGACGATAAACTTATCAACCACCTGGTGGATCACGTCTGTAGAGAGATGATCGAACCAGATAATGTTGTCGAGACGGTTACGGAACTCCGGCGTAAAGATCTTCTTGATCTCTTCCATCGCATCGGTGCTGTTATCCTGCTGAATAAGACCAATGGATTTACGCTCGGTTTCACGCACCCCGGCGTTGGTGGTCATCACCAGTACCACGTTACGGAAATCGGCCTTGCGCCCGTTGTTATCGGTCAGCGTGCCGTTGTCCATCACCTGCAACAGAATGTTGAATACGTCCGGATGCGCTTTCTCGATTTCGTCCAGCAGCAGCACCGCATGCGGATGCTTGATGACCGCATCGGTCAGCAGACCGCCCTGATCAAAACCAACGTATCCTGGAGGCGCACCAATCAGACGGCTGACGGTATGGCGTTCCATATACTCGGACATATCAAAGCGCAGAAGCTCAATACCCAGTGCTTTCGAAAGCTGTACCGTCACCTCGGTTTTCCCGACCCCGGTTGGACCAGCAAACAGGAATGAACCAACTGGTTTATGTTCGTGACCTAAACCCGCACGCGCCATCTTGATGGCCTCGGTAAGCGCTTCAATGGCTTTATCCTGACCGAAGACCAGCATTTTCAGGCGATCGCCAAGGTTTTTCAGCGTATCGCGGTCACTCTGAGAAACGCTCTTCTCAGGGATACGTGCAATACGGGCTACCACGGACTCGATATCCGCCACATTCACCGTTTTCTTGCGCTTGCTTACCGGCATCAAACGTGCGCGAGCGCCCGCTTCGTCGATAACGTCAATCGCTTTGTCCGGCAGATGACGATCGTTAATGTATTTCACCGCCAGCTCCACCGCCGCACGCACCGCTTTCGCGGTATAACGCACATCGTGGTGCGCTTCGTACTTCGGTTTCAGGCCATTGATGATTTGCACAGTTTCTTCGATAGACGGTTCAGTAATATCGATTTTCTGGAAGCGACGCGCCAGAGCACGGTCTTTCTCGAAAATGTTGCTGAACTCCTGATAGGTCGTCGAACCAATCACGCGAATTTTACCGCTGGAGAGCAACGGTTTGATCAGGTTGGCTGCATCTACCTGCCCGCCAGACGCTGCGCCCGCTCCAATGATGGTATGGATCTCATCGATAAACAGGATGCTGTTAGTATCCTGTTCCAGCTGCTTGAGCAACGCTTTAAAACGTTTTTCAAAGTCGCCGCGATATTTGGTGCCTGCTAACAGGGAGCCGATATCGAGAGAGTAAATCGTACAGTCAGCCATGATTTCCGGTACATCGCCCTGAACAATTCGCCAGGCAAGACCTTCAGCAATCGCCGTTTTACCGACGCCAGACTCCCCAACCAGCAGCGGGTTGTTTTTACGGCGGCGGCAGAGAACCTGAATGGCGCGCTCCAGTTCCTTCTCACGACCAATCAGCGGGTCAATTCCGCCCACGCGTGCAAGCTGGTTCAGGTTAGTCGTGAAATTCTCCATACGGTCCTCCCCACCAGCTTGTTCTTCACTGCTCGGCTGGTTTCCTGGTTCAGAAGACTGAGATGGCTCGTCTTTACGCGTGCCATGAGAAATAAAGTTCACCACATCAAGACGGCTGACTTCATGTTTGCGCAACAGATACGCCGCCTGCGACTCCTGTTCGCTAAAGATAGCGACCAGAACATTCGCACCGGTAACCTCACTGCGACCGGAGGACTGAACATGGAAGACTGCACGCTGCAATACACGCTGAAAACTCAAGGTCGGCTGCGTGTCGCGCTCCTCTTCACTGGCGGGCAGAACAGGTGTGGTTTGTTCAATAAAGGCTTCCAGTTCCTGACGGAGCGCAACCAGGTCCACGGAGCACGCTTCCAGCGCCTCCCGGGCCGATGGGTTACTGAGCAATGCCAGTAACAAGTGCTCGACGGTCATAAACTCATGACGGTGCTCGCGCGCTCTGGCGAAAGCCATGTTTAAACTGAGTTCCAGTTCTTGATTGAGCATAGGCACCTCCCCCAATTTTTATACCTGCATTCAGGCTTTTTCCAGCGTACACAGCAATGGATGCTCGTTCTCCCTTGCGTACTTGTTCACCATCGCCACTTTGGTTTCTGCAACCTCAGCGGTAAAGACTCCGCAAATGGCCTTCCCCTGGTAGTGAACAGCAAGCATCAATTGCGTTGCACGTTCTACATCATAAGAAAAGAATTTTTGTAACACGTCAATAACAAACTCCATTGGAGTGTAATCATCATTGACTAATATCACTTTATACATAGATGGCGGTTTTAGCGCGTCGCGAACTTTTTCTTCCGCCAGTTGATCAAAGTCCAGCCAGTCGTTCGTTTTACCCATTGTCAGTTATCATCTTCGGTTACGGTTACCGGCAGAACGCTCTGCCGCTGACAAGAGCGTATTTGCCTGACCAATCTACTCCACATGATAGATAATTATCATCTATCGTTGGTATAAGCGACATCAGTGACATTACTGTCAATAGCGTTAACTGCTTCAAATTTTTGATGCATACCTACCCCCTGGCCCCTGTCAAACGCTTGACGACTCGCCCCATTTCTCTAAATTGTATTTCAAGAGTTGGCGAGGTTTTGAACTGCCCCCTCTCTGACCCCGGTTTATTCCATCTTACTTGTATAAGATTTGCGAAGGATGTCGAAGCATGGAAAAGGGTACTGTTAAGTGGTTCAACAATGCCAAAGGGTTCGGTTTCATCTGTCCTGAAGGCGGTGGCGAAGATATTTTCGCTCATTATTCCACCATCCAGATGGATGGTTACAGAACGCTAAAAGCTGGACAACCCGTTCAGTTTGATGTCCACCAAGGGCCAAAAGGCAATCACGCCAGTGTTATTGTGCCCGTCGAAGTAGAAGTAGCAGTCGCATAGCTCTTCTGTCTCATTGTGTACATCCTAAAGGCAAAATGCCAGCCCGATCGGCTGGCATTTTTATCTCAAAAATCACTCTCGCGCCAAAGCATCCACTGGATCCAGCCGTGCCGCATTTCGTGCAGGTAGCCAGCCAAATAAAATGCCCGTAACGGTTGAGCATAAAAACGCCAGCAGCAACGCAAGTGGAGAAAAGCCTATCTCCCAGCCGGGTAAAAAAAGCTGTAGGGTGAAGGCAATTAACAGCGACAGCATTATCCCCATCGCGCCGCCCACCAGGCAAACCAGCACGGCTTCAATCAGAAATTGTTGCAGAACGTCGCTGGCACGCGCGCCAACGGCCATGCGAATACCAATTTCCCGCGTCCGCTCCGTTACTGACACCAGCATAATATTCATAACGCCAATGCCGCCTACCACCAGCGAAATCACCGCCACCAGCGTCAGAAACAGTTGTAAAGTACGTGTGGTTTTTTCGACTGTTTTCAAGACGCCGTCCATGTTCCAGGTAAAGAAGTCTTTTTTGCCATGACGCAGCGACAACAAACGGGTGAGTTGTTGTTCCGCTTCGGTGCTGTCATAGCCTTCTTTTACTCTTACAGTGATGGAGTTCAGCCACGACTGCCCCATAACCCGCCCGGACATGGTGCTGTAAGGCAACCAGACACGCAGCACTTTACTGCTACCAAACATCGACTGTTTTTCTTCCGCCACGCCGATGACTCTCGCAGGCATATTACCAACCAGAATGACCTCACCAACCACATCGGCCTTATGCGGGAAAAGCTGGCGGCGGGTGTTACTGTCGAGAACCACCACCTGTGCGCGGCCGTTCAGTTGCTCCTGATTAAAGGTATTCCCTTCGCTGAAGGTCATGCCGTAGACATTGAAATAATCGCCGCTCACACCGTTGGCGCTGGCGGCAACATCAACATTGTTATAACGCAGGCGAAGGTTTTGCGAGACGGCGGGCGTGGCAGAGGCGACCCACGGTTGTTTTTGGATGGCGATTAAGTCGTCGTACTTTAGCGCCTGCTGATATTGCGGATCGTCATCGCCAAAATCTTTCCCGGGATAGACATCAATAGTATTCGTACCAATAGAACGAATATCCGCCAGCACCATTTGTTTGGCGGCGTCGCCCACCACGACAATGGAAACCACCGACGCAATACCGATAATAATCCCCAGCATGGTCAGTAAGGTGCGCATTTTATTCGCTGCCAGCGCCCGCCATGCCATCGTCAGCGCCTCGTTAAAACCGCTGACAAACTGCCGCCAGCCAGACGCCGTTTTGACTATCGATTCTGTCCCCGTGGCGGTATTCACCTTTTCAATGGCGGGAGGATTACGCACAATTTCGCCGTCACGAATTTCGATTACCCGCTCCGCCTGAGCCGCAACCTGTGGATCGTGGGTAACGATAATCACCGTGTGCCCACGATCGCGCAACTGATGCAATATCGCCATCACCTCTTCGCCAGAATGGCTGTCCAGTGCGCCGGTAGGTTCATCGGCGAGGATCACCTGCCCACCGTTCATTAACGCACGAGCAATACTGACACGCTGCTGCTGGCCACCCGAAAGCTGTGCCGGGTAATACTCTGTACGGTCTTCCAGCCCCAGTCGTTGCAGTAACTCCTGGGCGCGAAGCAGCCGCTGTTTCCGCTCAAGACCGGCATAGACGGCGGGTACTTCAACGTTCTGCTCGGCGGTTAAATGCGAAAGCAAATGGTAACGCTGGAAAATAAAGCCGAAATGCTCGCGGCGCAGTTGCGCCAGCGCATCGGCGTCCAGCGTGGCAACATCCTGACCGGCGACGCGATAGGTGCCGCTGGTGGCCTTATCCAGGCAGCCGAGAATATTCATCAGGGTCGATTTACCGGAGCCCGAAGCACCGACAATGGCCACCATCTCACCTGCATAAATATCCAGGCTGATGCCCTTTAGCACCTCAACCAGCTCGTCTCCAGCAGGATAGCTACGGCGAATATCCTTTAGTTCGAGCAAGGGCGTCATTGTGCAGCTCCTGGTTTGGCCTCACCAATCACCACTTCATCACCCGCTTCCAGACCTTTGACAATCTCAACATCGGTGTCGTTGCGCGCGCCAATCGTCACTTCGCGCTCGCGTATTTCGCCATTACGCAGCAGTTTGATTTTATAACGGTTATCGCCAACCGAATCCCCCAGTGCTGACAACGGAATGGTGAGTACGTTTTTCACATCAGTGAGTTGAATGTGGACTTGCGCAGTCATATCCAGGCGCAGTAAACCATTGGGGTTTGGCACTTCAAAACGGGCGTAGTAGAAAATGGCGTCGTTGACCTTTTCTGGCGTCGGCAGCACATCTTTAATCTGCCCCTCGTAGCGCGTCAGCGGATCGCCAAGCACGGTGAACCAGGCTTTTTGACCGGGTTTCAGGTGAATGACATCCGCTTCCGACACCTGCGCTTTTACCAGCATGGTACTCATATCTGCCAGCGTCAGAATGTTTGGCGCTTGTTGCGCGGCAATCACCGTCTGCCCTTGCAGAGTGGTGATTTGCGTAACTTCCCCAGCCATCGGGGCAACGATGCGGGTGTAATCGAGATTCGTTTTCGCCGTGTCGAGTGACGCCTGATTCCGTTTGATTTGCGCATCGATAGTACCTATTTGCGCCTGTTTAACTGCCATCTCCGTCGCTGCGGTGTCAAGATCCTGTTGCGAAACCGCCTGCGTTTGCGCCAGTCGTTGCTGGCGTGAGTATGTCACCCGTGCCAGTTTCAGTTCTGCTTCTGCCTGTTGCCTTTGCGCACGCAGCTCCATCAGTGTCGCTTCCACTTCCTTGATCTGGTTTTCAGCCTGTTCAGGATCAATAACCCCTAAAAGCTGGTCTTTTTTTACTTTATCGCCAATCGCCACCGACAGCGTTTTCAACTGACCGCTGACCTGCGCGCCCACATCAACCTTACGCAGCGCGTCCAGCTTTCCAGTCGCCAGCACGCTTTGCTGCAAATCACCGGGGCGGACAATCAATGTCTGATAAGTCGGCACGGGCGCGTTGAGTGTTCTCCACAACGCAATCAGCGCAGCGATGACTATCACCAGCGCAATAGCGTAACGCTTCTTAAGGTTTTTTCGCTTTTTCATAAATACTCTGAATGCTCCATATGCGCGTACGGGGCTGCCAACTTCAACGAAACATCAACAAAAACCGAAAATTTACGTTAGTAATTATACGATTGATGTTTGGTTAAGATGCCCGATGGTGAAATCGGTGTTACGTATAATCATTGATTTTATGAATATGTCTCAGATCACTGAACGAGCATTTACACCATCTGAATCTCTTAGCAGCATGTCTCTTTTCCTTAATCTGGCAGGGGGTCAGTGGCGGCCGGGTAAATTCTGGCATCGCCGTCGGTTTCGCCAGAAATTTTTGCTGCGCTCTTTGATTATGCCGCGTTTAAGCGTTGAGTGGATGAACGAACTCTCCCACTGGCCTAATCTCAGAACGCTGTTAACGCGTCAGCCGCGCCTGCCGGTTCGCCTGCATCGTCCTTACCTTGCCGTGAATATGACCCGTAAGCAATTGCTGGAGGCGTTACGTTACCATTATGCATTGCTGCGCGCGTGCATGTCGGCGGAAGAGTTCAGCTTATATTTGAACACCCCGGGACTGCAACTTGCGAAGCTGGAAGGAAAAAACGGCGAGCAGTTCACGCTTGAACTGACCATGATGATCTCAATGGATAAGGAAGGTGACAGCACAATTCTGTTCCGCAACAGCGAAGGTATTCCTCTGGCGGAGATCACATTTACACTGTGTGAGTATCAGGGGAAAAGGACGTTATTTATAGGCGGGCTGCAAGGTGCGAAATGGGAAATTCCACACCAACAGATCCAGAATGCAACGAAAGCCTGCCACGGGCTATTTCCCAAACGACTCGTGATGGAAGCGGTCTGCCTCTTCGCCCAACGCTTACAGGTCGAACAAATTATTGCTGTCAGCAATGAAACACATATTTACCGCAGCCTGCGTTATCGCGATAAGGAAGGAAAAATCCATGCTGACTATAACGCGTTCTGGGAATCGGTTGGTGGCGAATGCGATGCCGAGCGGCATTATCGGCTTCCCAATCGAATAGCGCGAAAAGAGATTGCGGATATCGCCAGCAAAAAGCGGGCTGAATACCGTCGACGCTACGAGATGCTTGACGCTATTCAGCCGCAGATGGCAAGGATGTTTTGCGGTTAATCAGCCCGACCGCGCGCCAGCCACAGCACGCGTGAGAACATTTTTTTCAGCAGCGTCGGTACGGAGTCCACACCACGACGTCCGGCCTCCATTGCCACTTCAATGGCAAGGTCGGGCTTGGAAGAGCGATGGATCGCTTTTGAAATAATTTTGCGCAAATTCATCGGCACGTTTTCCGGGATCTGCGCCACGCGATGGAACACGTCGGAAAACCCCTGGCGATACATAAAATGTTCCATATCCAGCGCCGGTAACGTTGTCAAATGTTCACGTTCAGCTTCGCGATCGTTATTCAGCAGGCTGCGCACCGTTGCGGCATATTTCTTCCCGGCTTCATCGCCATCGACCAGCACATGCCACTCAATCCCCATCCGCCGGGCAAATTTCACCAGTGGTTTTAGCCCGGACTGGGCAAACTCAATGACCTTAATCCCTTCGGCATCGAAATGGTGTCCACACTGGCGCGCCAGTTCGTTGATAACCCAGGTTTCTGTTTCCCCTTCCACCAGCAACCAGCAGCGCGCAAACAGCGATGACGGACGATTAAAACGAATGTGAAAAGAGATGCGGCGGCTGTCTTCGGTGCTCAAGCCACTTGGCCCCAGACGCCAGGCGGCAACACGAGAAGATTCACGCACCAGGCGGCAAACATGTTCCACTGGAGTTAACGAAAGCAGCTCGCCAGAGTTGGTGGTAGCAATACGTTGTAAAGGCAAAAGATTCAACAGATGCCAGGCAACGGAAAGCATAATCGGATGCAGGCGGGTTTCTGGATCTTCAATTAGCAATAACGGACGCGCGTCTTTATCCAGTCGCAATGTCCCTTTTGCCTGCAATAAAGTGGCAAACAGGCCGAGTAAAATGACCCGATACGAACGCCCCCCTGGCCTGTCAATCATCCGGTTGATGATATCGAGGTAACGCCAGCTCCGTTGCTCATTGCTGGCTCGCCGACGCATTAAGCGATATCTCGCCTGCCCGGCCCCTTGCTCCGAGAAATAATGCTCAAGCAGTTGCACCATTGCCGAAAGCCCCTGGCGAATCTGCCCATCGGAGAGATTTTGCGGGTGCGAGGATAACTCGCGGGCGAGAAAATCCAACTGGCGCGCGGTGACTTCCACATTGGGTACATTTGGTACAGTTCCATTGCGAATGCGGCGCATAAAACGGGCGTCGCGCAAACGCAGAACCGGCATTAAACGCACCAGATGACGCGCCTGATCGTTAATATCTTCGACATCAATCGGATGACCGTCTTTATCAAGAAAGCTGCGTAACGTCATCACGCTACCGTCTTCCGCACTTTCCCCTTCCAGGCGATAAAAAATGCGGTGATAACCATCAGTACAGGGCGTCCAGCATGCTTCAAGCGGGCGATAACGGCGTACACGATGCCGTCCAGGCAGCGATTCGCGAAAAGTCAGAATGATATGCAGATGGTGTTCCCGACCATTAATATCACCTGGCGGAAACCAGAAATCATCGCGTTCAAAATGGTAGAGATCTGACTCTGGTGATAACAGCAGGGTTAAGGCGTCCAGCAAGCTGGATTTACCCCACGCGTTCTCCCCAATCAGGACGTTGTTTTGCTCCAGCATCAATGACAATCGGTTGATACCGCGAAAGCCCACAATTTCAACGCGCTCAAGAATCATATCCCCTCCAGAAATATGTTACTCATCCTTTACTCTGGCAGTATAACGGGAAAGGCCGAGACAATACGTGATGACATCACAATTAAGCATGGCAAATGTCTGAAAAATGAGCGAATAATTGTGTTATACGTCTTCATGTTGTCTCTCATTAAAAAACAATAAAATCAAATAATTAACCTTGTAAATTATTTTTATTACCTCCAAAGGCTTATTTCAGCCGTTTGCACTACACTGTCAATCAGGCAAATGACTATATGGGGGAACTTACTGTTGCCCTAAATCAAAATTACTGGATTTATTTATCTGGCGAATGGCTCGACTTCGTTTTTAAAATACCGATGCATTATTTCTGTCGTCATTTTTTACGACGACCCTATAAAACGACCATATTTTTCACAGGGTCAATTTTTAATTGAGGTGGATATGTTCAGAAAATTAGCAGCTGAATGTTTTGGTACTTTCTGGCTTGTATTTGGTGGCTGCGGTAGCGCCGTGCTGGCGGCAGCGTTCCCGGAATTAGGCATTGGCTTTGCCGGTGTCGCGCTGGCGTTTGGTTTGACTGTACTGACGATGGCCTTCGCTGTCGGTCATATCTCCGGTGGCCACTTTAACCCGGCGGTCACTATTGGTTTATGGGCTGGTGGCCGTTTCCCGGCAAAAGAAGTCGTTGGTTACGTGGTAGCCCAGGTTGTCGGCGGTATTGTTGCGGCGGCACTGCTGTATTTAATCGCCAGCGGTAAAGCTGGGTTTGACGCAGCGGCCAGCGGCTTTGCTTCTAACGGTTATGGCGAGCATTCACCGGGCGGCTATTCCATGCTTTCTGCACTGGTGGTTGAACTGGTATTGAGTGCCGGTTTCTTGCTGGTGATCCACGGTGCAACTGACAAATACGCGCCGGCAGGCTTTGCGCCGATCGCGATTGGTCTGGCGTTAACCTTGATTCACTTAATCAGTATTCCGGTGACTAACACTTCCGTTAACCCGGCGCGCAGCACCGCAGTTGCCATCTTCCAGGGCGGCTGGGCGTTAGAACAGCTGTGGTTCTTCTGGGTAGTGCCAATTGTCGGCGGTATTATCGGTGGTCTGATTTACCGGACCCTGCTGGAAAAGCGTGATTAATTAACGCAGAAGGCCTGGCGCAATGTCAGGCCTTTTTTTTAAGATGTTGTTATATGTTGGTTTATCATCTTGTTGCGCTCCTTTCATGAGCTAAGCCACATATTGCCACTGACGCAAGGAGCGCGCAGGGGGCGGCCAATCGCCGCCGCCCCCTGCACCCCCGGGCTCTGGCGAACAAAATCGCCGCTGCGCGGTACCCTCGGCTTATCCCTTACGGCTACCGGGTCGGGCGCGAGGTAACATCCCTGTAAAACGCGCCCTCAGCCCACATCCATGTGGGCTGCCCCGGCCTTCAGGGAACGCCTCGGCGATTTTGACGCCACCAACACCGGTGCGGTTTGTAATTAAAGAGAAAGAATATCTTTAAATGAAAACGAATACCCTACCGATCCTTATGCATAACATTTCCTTTTAATTGCAACTTTACTCGTCCTTCCGCTTTCAGTAGTGTGTCATCGCGCATTTCGACTTCTTCTTTGCAAGGACTGGGTTTTCATGTTTTCTGGGCTGTTAATCATTCTGGTTCCCCTGATTGTGGGTTACCTCATTCCGCTTCGCCAAAAAGCTGCGTTAAAACGCATTAATCAGCTATTAAGCTGGATGGTTTATCTCATTCTCTTTTTTATGGGTATCAGTCTGGCGTTTCTCGATAATCTCGCCAGTAACCTGTTGGCGATTCTGCATTATTCCGCTGTCAGTATTACCATTATTTTACTGTGCAATATTGTCGCCTTGCTGTGGCTGGAACGCGGTTTGCCGTGGCGCAATAGCCACCAGCAAGAGAAATTGCCGTCGCGTATTGCGATGGCACTGGAATCGCTGAAACTGTGTGGCGTCGTGGTGATTGGTTTTGCTATTGGCCTTAGCGGATTAGGTTTTTTACAGCACGCTACCGAAGCCAGCGAATACACGTTAATTCTGTTACTTTTCCTCGTCGGTATTCAGCTGCGTAACAATGGCATGACCTTAAAGCAGATTGTCCTTAATCGCCGGGGAATGATTGTCGCCGTGGTGGTGGTTGCCAGTTCATTAATTGGCGGTTTAATTAACGCCTTTATTCTTGATCTCCCCATCAATACCGCGCTGGCAATGGCCTCCGGTTTCGGCTGGTATTCTCTTTCCGGTATTTTGTTGACCGAATCTTTTGGTCCGGTAATCGGGAGCGCGGCGTTCTTCAATGATTTAGCGCGTGAGTTGATCGCCATTATGTTGATCCCTGGCCTGATTCGCCGTAGCCGCTCTACTGCACTGGGCTTATGCGGTGCCACATCAATGGATTTCACCCTGCCCGTTCTTCAGCGTACAGGTGGGCTGGATATGGTCCCGGCAGCGATTGTTCACGGTTTTATTCTCAGCCTGTTAGTGCCGATCCTCATCGCCTTTTTCTCCGCATAATACCTCTCTGGCGGTAGATCCCTGCCGCCAAAATTGCGCTAAATCAATCTCCCTTAAAGTTGCATGAAAAATCCCTTTTATCCCCGCGTTAAGCGTCTTAACCTTAAACATGTATATTAAATATAACTTTAAAAGGTGTGATCATGTTTTGTGTGCAATGTGAACAAACTATCCGTACTCCGGCAGGAAACGGCTGCTCATACGCGCAGGGGATGTGTGGTAAAACGGCGGAAACCTCTGACCTTCAGGATTTACTCATCGCGGCGCTGCAAGGGCTTTCTGCCTGGGCTGTAAAAGCGCGTGAATACGGCATTATCAACCACGATGTAGACAGCTTCGCGCCTCGCGCATTTTTCTCAACCCTGACCAACGTTAACTTCGATTCTCCGCGTATTGTCGGCTACGCTCGTGAAGCGATTGCCCTGCGCGAGGCGCTGAAAGCACAATGCCTGGCTGTAGATGCCAACGCCTGCGTCGATAACCCGATGGCTGACCTGCAACTGGTGAGCGACGATCTCGGCGAACTGCAACGTCAGGCAGCAGAATTTACCCCTAACAAAGATAAAGCGGCGATTGGCGAAAACATTCTCGGCCTGCGTCTGCTGTGCCTGTATGGCCTGAAAGGTGCGGCGGCCTATATGGAACACGCCCACGTTCTCGGTCAATACGACAACGATATTTATGCCCAGTACCATAAAATCATGGCGTGGCTGGGGACCTGGCCTGCCGATATGAACGCGCTTCTTGAGTGTTCAATGGAAATCGGCCAGATGAACTTCAAAGTGATGAGCATTCTGGATGCAGGCGAAACCGGTAAATACGGTCACCCGACGCCAACTCAGGTCAACGTCAAAGCGACGGCGGGTAAATGCATTCTGATTTCCGGTCACGATCTCAAAGATCTCTACAACCTGCTGGAACAGACCGAAGGCACGGGCGTTAATGTCTACACCCACGGCGAAATGCTGCCTGCCCACGGCTACCCGGAGCTGCGTAAATTCAAGCATCTGGTCGGTAACTACGGCAGCGGCTGGCAGAATCAGCAAGTGGAGTTCGCTCGTTTCCCTGGCCCTATCGTGATGACTTCGAACTGCATCATCGATCCAACCGTAGGGGCTTATGACGATCGTATCTGGACCCGCAGCATCGTTGGCTGGCCGGGCGTGCGTCATCTGGATGGCGAAGATTTCTCTGCGGTCATTGCCCAGGCGCAACAAATGGCGGGCTTCCCGTACAGCGAAATTCCGCACCTGATCACCGTGGGCTTTGGTCGCCAGACGCTGCTTGGCGCAGCAGATACGCTGATTGATCTGGTGAGCCGTGAAAAACTGCGTCATATCTTCCTGCTTGGTGGCTGTGACGGCGCACGCGGCGAGCGTCACTACTTCACCGATTTCGCCACCAGCGTGCCGGATGACTGCCTGATCCTGACCCTCGCCTGTGGTAAATATCGCTTTAACAAACTTGAGTTTGGCGATATCGAAGGTCTGCCGCGTCTGGTGGATGCTGGTCAGTGTAACGATGCTTACTCAGCGATTATTCTGGCTGTCACTCTGGCAGAAAAACTGGGCTGTGGGGTGAACGATCTGCCGCTGTCGCTGGTGCTCTCCTGGTTTGAACAGAAAGCCATTGTCATTCTGCTGACGCTGCTTTCTCTGGGTGTGAAAAATATCGTCACCGGCCCGACTGCACCTGGTTTCCTGACACCAGACCTGCTGGCGGTGCTGAACGAGAAATTCGGCCTGCGTTCTATCACCACTGTTGAAGAAGACATGAAGCAACTGTTGAGCGCGTAAGGAGTTTGTCGATGACGATGCCAACGAATCAATGCCCGTGGCGGATGCAGGTTCATCACATTACGCAAGAAACGCCGGATGTGTGGACGATTTCCCTGATTTGCCACGATTACTACCCATATCGCGCCGGGCAATATGCACTGGTCAGCGTGCGAAACTCAGCGGAAACGCTGCGTGCATACACCATTTCCTCCACGCCAGGTGTGAGTGAATATATCACCCTGACCGTGCGGCGGATTGATGACGGTGTCGGCTCCCAGTGGCTGACGCGCGATGTAAAACGCGGTGATTATCTCTGGCTTTCGGACGCGATGGGGGAATTTACCTGCGACGATAAAGCAGAAGATAAATTCCTGTTGCTGGCGGCAGGCTGCGGCGTCACACCGATTATGTCGATGCGTCGCTGGCTGGCGAAGAACCGTCCGCAGGCCGATGTGCAGGTGATCTACAACGTGCGTACGCCGCAGGATGTTATTTTCGCCGATGAGTGGCGTCATTATCCGGTAACACTGGTGGCGGAAAATAACGTTACCGAGGGGTTCGTTGCCGGACGCCTGACTCGTGAACTGCTGGCAAGCGTTCCTGATTTAGCCTCACGTACCGTGATGACTTGTGGTCCGGCACCGTATATGGATTGGGTGGAACAGGAAGTGAAGGCGCTCGGCGTGACGCGTTTCTTTAAAGAGAAATTCTTTACGCCAGTGGCGGAAGCGGCAACCAGCGGTCTGAAATTCACCAAACTGCAACCGGCGCAAGAATTTTACGCTCCGGTTGGCACCACGCTGCTGGAGGCGCTGGAAAGCAATAACGTTCCGGTTGTCGCCGCCTGCCGTGCGGGTGTTTGCGGCTGCTGTAAGACAAAAGTGGTTTCCGGTGAATATACGGTGAGCAGCACAATGACGCTGACCGACGCCGAAATCGCCGAAGGTTACGTACTGGCCTGCTCCTGCCATCCGCAGGGGGATTTGGTTCTCGCGTAATCACCTTATGCCCGATGATATTCCTGTCATCGGGCTGTTTAACCGTTAGTGCCTCCTTTTTCTCCCATCCCTTCCCCCTCCGTCAGATGAACTAAACTTGTTACCGTTATCACATTCAGGAGACGGAAAACCATGAAACAAACGGTTGCAGCTTATATCGCCAAAACACTCGAATCAGCAGGCGTAAAACGCATCTGGGGAGTCACGGGCGACTCTCTGAACGGTCTTAGTGACAGTCTTAATCGCATGGGCACTATCGAGTGGATGCCTACCCGCCATGAAGAAGTGGCTGCCTTTGCCGCTGGCGCTGAAGCACAACTTAGCGGAGAACTGGCGGTCTGTGCCGGATCGTGCGGCCCCGGCAACCTGCACTTAATCAACGGCCTGTTCGATTGCCACCGTAATCACGTTCCGGTACTGGCGATTGCCGCCCATATCCCTTCCAGCGAAATTGGCAGCGGCTATTTCCAGGAAACCCACCCGCAAGAGTTATTCCGCGAATGTAGCCACTATTGCGAGCTGGTTTCCAGCCCGGAGCAGATCCCACAAGTGCTGGCGATTGCCATGCGCAAAGCGGTGCTAAACCGTGGCGTTTCCGTTGTCGTGTTACCGGGCGACGTGGCGTTAAAACCTGCGCCAGAAGGGGCAACCACGCACTGGTATCATGCACCACAGCCAGTCATAACACCGGAAGAAGAAGAGTTACGCAAACTGGCGCAACTGCTGCGTTATTCCAGCAATATCGCCCTGATGTGTGGCAGCGGCTGCGCGGGGGCGCATAAAGAGTTAGTTGAGTTTGCCGGGAAAATTAAAGCGCCTATTATTCATGCCCTGCGCGGTAAAGAACATGTCGAATACGATAATCCGTATGATGTCGGAATGACGGGATTAATCGGCTTCTCGTCAGGTTTTCACACTATGATGAACGCCGATACGTTAGTGCTGCTCGGTACGCAATTTCCCTACCGCGCCTTCTACCCGACCGATGCCAAAATTATTCAGATTGATATCAACCCAGCCAGCATCGGCGCGCATAGCAAGGTAGATATGGCACTGGTCGGCGATATCAAATCAACCCTGCGCGCATTGCTGCCACTGGTGGAAGAAAAAACCGATCGCAAGTTTCTGGATAAAGCGCTGGAAGATTACCGCGATGCCCGTAAAGGGCTGGACGATTTAGCTAAACCGAGCGAGAAAGCCATTCACCCGCAATATCTGGCGCAGCAAATTAGTCACTTTGCCGCCGATGACGCCATCTTTACCTGTGACGTTGGCACACCTACGGTATGGGCGGCACGTTATCTGAAAATGAACGGCAAGCGTCGCCTGTTAGGTTCGTTTAACCACGGTTCGATGGCTAACGCCATGCCGCAGGCGCTGGGCGCGCAGGCAAGCGAGCCAGAACGCCAGGTGGTCGCCATGTGCGGCGATGGCGGTTTTAGCATGTTGATGGGCGATTTCCTCTCAGTAGTGCAAATGAAGCTACCAGTGAAAATTATCGTCTTTAACAACAGCGTACTGGGCTTTGTGGCGATGGAGATGAAAGCTGGTGGCTATTTGACTGACGGCACCGAACTACACGACACCAACTTTGCCCGCATTGCCGAAGCGTGCGGCATTACGGGTATTCGCGTGGAAAAAGCCGCTGAAGTCGATGAAGCCCTGCAACGCGCTTTCTCCATCGACGGTCCGGTGCTGGTGGATGTGGTGGTTGCCAAAGAAGAATTAGCCATTCCGCCGCAGATCAAACTCGAACAGGCAAAAGGTTTTAGTCTGTATATGCTGCGCGCAATCATCAGTGGACGCGGCGATGAAGTAATCGAACTGGCGAAAACAAACTGGCTAAGGTAAAAAGGGTGGCATTTCCCGTCATAATAAGGACATGCCATGATTGATTTACGCAGTGATACCGTTACCCGACCGAGCCGCGCCATGCTCGAAGCGATGATGGCCGCCCCGGTTGGGGACGACGTTTACGGAGACGACCCTACCGTTAATGCTCTGCAGGACTATGCGGCAGAGCTTTCCGGTAAAGAAGCCGCCATTTTTCTGCCTACCGGCACTCAGGCCAACCTGGTCGCTCTGCTCAGTCACTGCGAACGCGGCGAAGAGTATATTGTCGGTCAGGCCGCACATAACTATCTGTTTGAAGCCGGTGGCGCAGCAGTGCTGGGCAGTATTCAGCCGCAACCCATCGACGCAGCTGCCGACGGCACGCTACCGCTGGATAAAGTGGCGATGAAAATCAAACCCGACGATATCCATTTCGCCCGCACCAAATTGCTCAGTCTCGAAAACACCCACAACGGCAAAGTGCTGCCGCGTGAATACCTGAAAGAAGCATGGGAATTTACCCGTGAGCGCAATCTGGCGCTGCATGTTGACGGTGCGCGCATCTTTAACGCCATCGTGGCTTATGGCTGCGAACTGAAAGAGATCACGCAATATTGTGATTCGTTCACCATTTGTCTGTCGAAAGGTCTTGGTACGCCAGTCGGTTCGTTACTGGTCGGTAACCGTGACTACATTAAACGTGCCATTCGCTGGCGGAAAATGACAGGTGGCGGGATGCGCCAGTCCGGGATTCTGGCAGCCGCCGGGATGTATGCGCTGAAAAATAACGTCGCACGCTTGCAGGAAGACCACGATAACGCCGCCTGGATGGCGGAGCAGCTGCGTGAAGCAGGCGCGGATGTGATGCGTCAGGACACCAATATGCTGTTTGTTCGCGTCGGGGAAGAAAATGCCGCCGCGTTAGGCGAATACATGAAAGCGAGAAACGTACTGATTAACGCCTCGCCGATTGTCCGCCTGGTGACGCATCTCGACGTCTCGCGCGAGCAACTGGCTGAAGTCGCCGCCCACTGGCGCGCATTCCTGGCGCGTTAAGGAGAGAGACGTGCCGCAACGCATTTTAGTTCTCGGTGCCAGTGGCTACATTGGTCAGCATCTGGTGCGCACACTCAGCCAGCAAGGGCATCAGATCCTGGCGGCGGCACGTCATGTCGACAGGCTTGCAAAGCTGCAACTGGCAAACGTCAGTTGCCATAAAGTCGATCTCAGCTGGCCGGATAATCTTCCGGCCCTGTTGCAGGATATCGATACGGTCTATTTTCTGGTGCATAGCATGGGTGAAGGCGGCGATTTTATCGCTCAGGAGCGGCAGGTGGCTCTCAACGTCCGCGATGCGCTACGCGAAGTGCCAGTTAAGCAAGTCATCTTTCTCAGTTCGTTGCAGGCTCCGCCACATGAGCAGTCGGACCATCTGCGAGCTCGTCAGGCCACGGCGGACATTCTTCGTGAAGCGAATGTACCAGTGACCGAACTGCGGGCCGGAATTATCGTTGGTGCAGGTTCTGCGGCGTTTGAAGTGATGCGCGATATGGTTTACAACCTGCCAGTGTTAACACCGCCACGCTGGGTCCGTTCACGCACCACGCCTATTGCGCTGGAAAACCTGCTGCACTATCTGGTGGCGCTGTTAGATCATCCGGCCTGCGAACATCGGGTCTTCGAAGCCGCCGGGCCAGAGGTGCTAAGTTATCAACAACAATTTGAACTTTTTATGACCGTGAGCGGTAAGCGCCGCTGGTTGATCCCCATCCCCTTTCCCACCCGCTGGATTTCGGTGTGGTTTCTCAATGTGATTACTTCCGTACCGCCCACCACCGCCAAAGCGTTGATTCAGGGGCTGAAACACGATCTGCTGGCAGATGACACCGCGTTACGTGCACTCATTCCACAACCGCTGATCGCTTTCGATGATGCGGTACGTAGCACGTTGAAAGAGGAAGAAAAACTGGTCAACTCCAGCGACTGGGGATATGACGCGCAGGCTTTTGCTCGCTGGCGACCAGAATACGGTTACTTCGCCAAACAAGCCGGTTTTACGGTTAAAACGTCCGCCAGCCTTCAGGCGCTATGGCGGGTAGTCAATCAAATCGGCGGTAAAGAACGTTATTTCTTTGGCAATATTTTGTGGCAGACCCGGGCGCTAATGGACCGCGCGATCGGTCATAAACTGGCGAAAGGTCGCCCTGAGCGGGAATATTTGCAGACGGGAGATGCGGTAGATAGCTGGAAAGTGATTGTCGTTGAAGCGGAAAAACAACTTACGTTGTTATTTGGTATGAAAGCACCGGGACTGGGGCGGCTTTGTTTTACGCTGGAGGATAAAGGCAACTACCGCACCATAGACGTTCGCGCTTTCTGGCATCCGCACGGCATGCCAGGCCTGTTTTACTGGCTTTTCATGATCCCTGCACATCTGTTTATTTTTCGCGGCATGGCAAAACGAATCGCCAGACTTGCAGAACAAATCACAGATTAATCGAAAAAAACCTGCGTGATTCTTTCATGTTTCCCATTGCATCAAGGGGGAAATCACGAAAGAATGCGCACGTCGTCTTATCAACAACAGTGGAATGATATGAAGGTACTGGTTACCGGCGCTACCAGCGGCTTAGGTCGAAACGCGGTTGAATTTTTATGCCGGAAAGGCATCAGCGTGAGAGCGACCGGTCGCAACGAAGCGATGGGCAAATTGCTGGAAAAAATGGGCGCAGAGTTTGTCCGGGCGGATCTGACCGAACTAGTCTCATCGCAGGCTAAAGTGATGCTCGCAGGCATTGATACGCTGTGGCACTGCTCCAGCTTTACTTCGCCGTGGGGAACGCAGCAGGCTTTCGACCTGGCCAACGTTCGCGCTACGCGTCGCCTGGGCGAATGGGCTGTTGCCTGGGGAGTGCGTAACTTTATTCATATCTCTTCCCCCTCCCTGTACTTCGATTATCACCATCATCGCGATATTAAAGAAGATTTTCGCCCTCACCGCTTCGCTAACGAGTTTGCCCGCAGCAAAGCTGCCAGCGAAGAAGTGATTAATATGCTTTCGCAGGCGAATCCACAAACGCGCTTTACTATTCTGCGCCCACAGAGTCTGTTCGGACCGCACGATAAAGTGTTCATCCCCCGCCTGGCGCATATGATGCACCACTACGGCAGCATTTTATTACCGCATGGCGGCAGTGCGCTGGTCGATATGACCTACTACGAAAATGCCGTGCATGCCATGTGGCTGGCGAGCCAGGAAAACTGCGACAAACTGCCTTCCGGCAGGGCATACAACATTACCAATGGTGAGCATCGTACACTACGCAGCATCGTGCAGAAGCTCATCGACGAACTGAATATTGATTGCCGTATTCGTTCAATTCCCTACCCGATGCTGGATATGATCGCCCGCAGCATGGAGCGTTTAGGCCGCAAGTCAGCGAAAGAGCCGCCGCTAACTCACTACGGCGTCTCCAAGTTGAATTTTGACTTTACGCTGGATATTACGCGTGCACAGGAAGAGTTAGGTTATCAGCCTGTCATCACGCTGGATGAAGGTATAGAGAAAACTGCCGCCTGGTTACGCGACCACGGAAAACTGCCGCGCTAATCCTGACCGTATTTCTCCAGCAACGCTTGTGCAATTGCCAGAGTTTCTGCATCCGCTTCGCCGTTATATAACGTCGGGCGGAAGTGCATCTGGAAAGCCATAATCACTCGTTGCTGTTCGCCAGGAGTCATTTCTGGTTTCACGTCATAGCCGTAACGGGCCAACAGTTCCAGCAATGAGGCGGTATCTACCGGTGTGTGCGGCGCGCGCCCGGCAAGATAAAAGTTCACCCGCTGCGCATCAGGCCAGGCACCAATCCCCTCTTGTGCCAGTTGCTGCCACGGAAATAATGGCCCGGGATCATCTTTGCGCTGCGGCGCAATATCTGCATGAGCCACTACGTTTTCCGGTTTGATGTGATAGCGGGCGATAATATCCTTCGCCAGTGGAATAAGCGCCTGAATTTGTGTCGGTTCAAACGGGGCAAAATATTTCACCCCCGCCGATTTCTGCCAGCCACGATTTTCCAGCTCAATGCCAATAGAGGTGTCGTTAAGGCGCGTTGCCCCGCGCCAGGCGCTAATCCCTGCATGCCAGGCCAGTTCCTGTTCCGGTACCAGTTGCCAGATACGCGGCTTGCCGTTGTAAAGTGGTGGCTCGGCAGGAACCAGATAATGCGAACTTACGTGCTTATCGGTCAGTGTCGCCAGTGACGTATCAAAGTCCTCTGCGGTGTAGTGGATCACCAGCACTTTAATGCGCGGATACGCCGCCTGCGCCTGGCGTCGGGTATCAAGCTGGTATCCCTCTTTCTCGACAATGCCTTTTTCGCCTGCACACCCAGCCAGGAACAAAGCGGCGGCAACCAGCCAGAAGACTCTGCTCATCGACGCGTTTTCACCGCCGTTCCGCTGACGCTAACCATCAGCATACTGCCGTTTTGCCCGACCGTTTCGTAGTCGATATCAATGCCGACCACGGCGTCAGCCCCCAGCGCTCGCGCCTGCTCACCAAGTTCCTCAAAGGCTATCTCCCGCGCTTTACGCAGTTCTTTTTCATACGCACCGGAACGTCCGCCAACGATATCGCGGATACCCGCAAAGAAATCGCGAAAAATGTTAGCGCCTAAAATCGCTTCGCCAGTCACCACGCCGCAATATTCAACGATGGTCTGGCCTTCAAGTGTTGGGGTTGTGGAAAATTGCATGATCGATCTCCTTGTTTGCTAAGCCTTCGATCTTCAAAGCATTATCGGACTGATACGCTATTATTGAAAGGATATCATTATTATCGTAGAACGCTTTCAAGGTGTTCGCTTATAAGGAAATCATTATGCGCTACAGCAAATTGACTATGCTTATCCCTTGCGCACTGTTACTCAGTGCTTGTACCACCGTCACGCCTGCCTATAAAGATAATGGCCCCCGTACGGGATCTTGCGTTCAGGGCGGACCTGACAGCGTGGCCCAGCAGTTTTATGATTACCGCATTTCGCACCGCAGTAACGACATTACCGCTCTGCGTCCATATTTAAGTGACAAACTGGCAACTCTGCTGAGTAATGCCAGCCGCGATAACAGCCATCGCGAATTGTTAAGCAGCGATCCGTTCTCCAGTCGCACCACTTTGCCTGACAGCGCACAAGTTGCCAGCGCCTCGACCATCCCAAATCGCGATGCGCGCAATATTCCGCTGCGGGTGAATCTGAAACAAGGCGACCAGAGCTGGCAGGATGAAGTGTTGATGATTCAGGAAGGACAGTGTTGGGTGATCGACGATGTGCGCTATTTAGGTGGCAGCGTACACGCACCTGCCGGCACTCTGCGCCAGTCCGTAGAGAACCGCTAAAACCTTGATTAAACGATAACCCCCATAAATTGTCTGGCATTCTGTGAAGAATGCCGACATTTATGCTCGCCGCCCTTCGCCGCCGTTATTTTGTGCTATGTTTATTGAATAATGCGCTTTGCTTTTAACTTTTAAAGCAGAAATATTGCATAATTATTCTGTCAAAGGTACTATCTTCGACTTCAATAGCTATCCGACTGCCAGTATACGAGTGTCAATGAGTATTCAATTAAACGGCATTAATTGCTTCTACGGCGCGCATCAGGCGCTGTTCGATATCACGCTGGATTGCCCGCAAGGCGAAACGCTGGTGTTACTTGGCCCCAGCGGCGCGGGGAAAAGCTCGCTGCTGCGTGTACTCAATCTGCTAGAGATGCCGCGCTCCGGTACGCTCAACATCGCAGGCAACCATTTCGATTTCACTAAAACACCATCTGACAAAGCGATCCGCGAGCTGCGTCGTAACGTCGGGATGGTGTTTCAGCAATACAACCTATGGCCGCATCTGACGGTACAGCAAAACCTGATTGAAGCGCCCTGCCGCGTGCTGGGGTTGAGTAAAGATCAGGCACTGGCCCGTGCAGAAAAACTGCTGGAACGTCTGCGTCTCAAACCTTATAGCGATCGTTACCCGCTGCACCTTTCTGGTGGTCAGCAGCAACGTGTCGCTATCGCCCGCGCGCTGATGATGGAACCGCAGGTACTGCTGTTTGATGAACCGACCGCCGCGCTGGATCCGGAAATTACCGCACAAATCGTCAGCATTATTCGTGAGCTGGCGGAAACGAATATTACCCAGGTGATCGTCACCCACGAAGTAGAAGTGGCGCGTAAAACCGCCAGCCGTGTGGTGTATATGGAAAACGGTCACATCGTAGAACAAGGCGACGCGAGCTGCTTTACCGAGCCGCAAACCGAAGCATTTAAAAACTATCTCTCTCACTAAGATTCGGGATAACAACAATGAAAAAAGTTCTGATTGCCGCGCTAATTGCAGGTTTTAGTCTTTCCGCTACAGCTGCCGAAACCATTCGTTTTGCTACCGAAGCCTCTTATCCTCCATTTGAATCGATGGATGCGAATAACCAGATTGTCGGTTTTGACGTCGACCTGGCACAGGCGCTGTGTAAAGAGATTGATGCAACCTGCACTTTCTCTAACCAGGCGTTTGACAGCCTGATCCCAAGCCTGAAATTCCGTCGCGTAGAAGCAGTGATGGCGGGCATGGATATCACCCCGGAGCGTGAAAAGCAGGTGCTGTTTACCACGCCCTACTATGACAACTCCGCGCTGTTTGTGGGTCAGCAGGGTAAATACACCAGCGTTGATCAGCTGAAAGGCAAAAAAGTCGGCGTTCAGAACGGGACGACGCACCAGAAGTTCATTATGGATAAGCATCCGGAAATCACCACAGTTCCGTATGACAGCTACCAGAACGCAAAACTGGATCTGCAAAACGGTCGTATCGACGGCGTATTCGGTGACACCGCTGTGGTCACCGAATGGCTGAAAGATAACCCGAAACTGGCGGCAGTGGGCGACAAAGTGACCGACAAAGATTACTTCGGCACTGGCCTCGGCATTGCGGTACGTCAGGGCAACACTGAACTGCAGCAGAAATTCAACACTGCGCTGGAAAAAGTGAAGAAAGATGGCACTTACGAAACCATCTACAACAAATGGTTCCAGAAGTAATTCCTGATGAATGAATTTTTCCCTTTAGCAAGCGCCGCCGGGATGACCGTCGGCCTTGCCGTTTGTGCATTGATTGTCGGGCTGGCGCTGGCGATGTTCTTTGCGGTGTGGGAGTCGGCAAAATGGCGTCCTGTCGCGTGGGCGGGCTCGGCGCTGGTGACGGTTCTGCGCGGCCTGCCAGAAATTCTGGTGGTGCTGTTTATCTATTTTGGCTCCTCACAGCTGCTGCTGACGCTTTCGGATGGCTTCACCATCAATCTTGGGATCGTACAGATCCCGGTGCAGATGGACATCGAGAACTTCGACGTGAGCCCGTTCCTTTGTGGTGTCATCGCTCTGTCGCTGCTGTATGCCGCCTATGCCTCGCAAACGCTGCGCGGTGCATTAAAAGCGGTGCCAGTTGGCCAGTGGGAATCCGGTCAGGCGCTGGGGCTGTCGAAATCGGCTATCTTTTTCCGTCTGGTGATGCCGCAGATGTGGCGTCATGCGCTGCCTGGTCTCGGTAACCAGTGGCTGGTGCTGCTGAAAGATACCGCGTTGGTCAGTTTGATTAGTGTGAATGATTTAATGCTACAAACCAAAAGCATCGCTACCCGTACCCAGGAACCATTTACCTGGTACATTGTGGCGGCGGCGATTTACCTGGTGATTACCCTGCTCAGCCAGTACATTCTCAAACGCATTGACCTGCGCGCGACACGTTTTGAGCGGAGGCCCAGCTAATGTTTGAGTATTTACCTGAACTGATGAAAGGGCTGCATACCAGCCTGACGCTAACCGTTGCCTCGCTGATTGTGGCGCTGATTCTGGCGTTGATTTTTACCATTATCCTGACGCTGAAAACGCCGGTGCTGGTGTGGCTGGTGCGGGGTTATATCACGCTGTTTACTGGTACGCCGCTGTTGGTGCAGATCTTCCTGATTTATTACGGGCCGGGCCAATTCCCGACGTTGCAGGAGTATCCGGCACTGTGGCATCTCTTGTCAGAACCGTGGCTGTGTGCACTGATTGCGTTGTCGCTGAACAGTGCGGCGTATACCACGCAACTGTTTTACGGCGCGATCCGCGCGATCCCGGAAGGTCAATGGCAGTCCTGTAGCGCTCTGGGAATGAGCCAAAAAGACACGCTGGCGATCCTGCTGCCGTATGCGTTTAAACGCTCGCTCTCTTCGTATTCCAACGAAGTGGTGCTGGTGTTCAAAAGTACCTCTCTGGCATACACCATTACGTTGATGGAAGTGATGGGTTACAGCCAGTTGCTGTACGGACGCACCTACGATGTGATGGTATTTGGCGCGGCGGGGATTATTTACCTGATCGTTAACGGCCTGCTGACGCTGATGATGCGTTTGATAGAGCGCAAAGCGCTGGCGTTTGAGCGACGGAATTAATGTAGCTGCGTACGGTTTTGTAGGTCTGATAAGACGCGCCAGCGTCGCATCAGACACCTGCACAGAACCCACATAGTGCATAAATTCTTATAATGAAGACGGGCAAACCACTAAGTTGTCCGTCTTTTTTTATTCGGAAGAAATTATTTAATCATATTTATTGCATATAAATTCACTTAGTGGCATTGTTATCCCATGCCGCAGACACGGCCAAAAATCATAAGATTGACAGACGGGAGTTCCATCATGAAAAAGTTAGTTCTTGCCGCATTACTTGCTTCCTTTACTTTCGGTGCTTCTGCCGCAGAGAAAATCAATTTTGGCGTATCAGCGACCTATCCTCCGTTCGAGTCGATGGATGCCAATAACCAGATTGTCGGCTTTGATATCGACCTGGCAAAAGCCTTGTGCAAACAAATGCAGGCAGAATGTACTTTTACTAATCACGCTTTCGACAGCCTGATCCCGTCACTGAAATTCAGAAAATATGACGCCGTAATCTCCGGTATGGATATCACGCCGGAGCGTAGCAAGCAGGTATCGTTTACCACGCCCTACTATGAAAACTCAGCCGTCGTGATTGCCAAAAAAGATACCTACAAAACGTTTGCCGACCTGAAAGGCAAACGCATTGGGATGGAAAACGGCACCACGCACCAGAAATATATTCAGGATCAGCACCCGGAAGTGAAAACTGTCTCCTATGACAGTTATCAGAATGCCTTTATCGATCTGAAAAATGGTCGTATTGATGGGGTATTTGGTGACACAGCGGTGGTAAACGAATGGCTGAAAACCAATCCGCAACTGGGCGTTGCTACTGAAAAAGTGACCGATCCGCAATACTTCGGCACCGGCCTGGGTATCGCTGTACGTCCGGATAACAAAGCTCTGCTGGAAAAACTGAATAACGCGCTGGCAGCAATTAAAGCTGACGGCACGTATCAGAAAATCAATGACCAGTGGTTCCCACAGTAATTGAGACTGATGACAAAAGTAAGATTGCCAGATGCGCTGCGCTTATCCGGCCCACATCAACTCTGCAATGTATTGATTTAGCATGATTTTGTAGGCCAGATAAGGCGTTCACGCCGCATCCGGCATGAACAAAGCGCACCTGATCAGAAATCTGAAGCCGCAGCCGCGGCTTTTTTATTGTTTCACCAGCAGCGTCAGCACTTCATAGTGCGCGGTGTGCGGGAACATATCAAAAAGCTGTACCCGTTCAATGCGATAACCAGGCAGTTCGCGAATATCTTTAGCCATCGTTTGAGCATTACAGCTGGAGTAGATAATAAAACGCGGTGCCATCGTTGCGAGATAATCACACAGCGGTTTACCAATGCCGCGGCGCGGCGGGTTAACCAGCACCAGCTCCGGCACCTCTCCCTGAGCGGTGGCAAACTGAGTGGAATCCAGCGCCTGAAATTGCAGACGCGTTAAGCCCAGTTCAGCGGCTGACTGCTTCGCACAGGCAATGGCTTCTGGCGCAATTTCGATCCCGGTTAACTGCATGTCAGGCGTCGCGCAGTGTAAACCAAAACCCCCCACGCCGCAGAACAGATCCCACATATGTTTAACCGGCAGCTGCCGTACCCAGTCGCGCGCGGTAGCGTACAGCTGGCTGGCGACCGCCGGATTAGTCTGGAAGAAACTTTGCGGGCGGATCCACAGCGGCACATCGTTAAAACGCTCTGCCAGCGACTGTTGTTCCGTCAGGTAGATCTCCGTCTCCCCTTCCATAATCGCCATATGTACCGGCTGAATATTGACGGTAATAACTTTCAGCTGCGGTAGTTGTTCCTGTAACCACGGTAGCGCCTTACGCAGTTGCGCCAGTTTGGTTTCGGAACGCAACACAAAACGCAGCATCATGCCGCCATCGCTCTGACTTTCAGTCAGCAGAATGTATTTCAGTTCGCCACGTTTACGCGCCACGTTGTAAGGCGTTAGCCCCGCACGGGCGATAAACGGTTTTAACGCCGCAAAAACGGGCGCAAATGAGGCTGGATAAAGCGGGCAGTCACAAAGGTCTTCCGGTGTGCCGTCGCGATGCAGCATACCGAGCAGTGGTTTTTCAACGCTACCACTCACCACCATTTTGGCTTTATTACGAAACCCTTGTTCCGGGCCTGACACCGGCGCGCACCATTCCTCAACCGGAAAATCGGCCAGCAGATTTTTAAGATCGGCGGTTTTAGCGGAGAGTTGCTGTGGAATCGGCTGCGTTATCCACTGACAGGAACGACAGCGACCCGCGTCGTAAAGTGCGCACTGCATACATTGACCTTCACATCATCAGGGGCGACGATTATACACATTATTGCAACTGGAAGAACCGCCGACTGGTCGAGGGAACGAACAGCAGCATCAGGATGAGCATATCCGGCAGCTTCTGCAGCATCAGGCTATGGAAGATTTCACGTTTTGATTCACCGGGAATGCTGAACAACTCCGGATAACCATAACCCAGCGAAGCAGCCCACAAGTAACTGGCGGCCGTGATTTGTGTCAGTAGATACAACCAGCGCGCCCAGCGACGCCCTTTCACCAGCGAAAACGCACACCAGATCTCAATAAAAACCAGCGCCAGACTGCTTAAAAAGACCAGCGTTAAACTCCAGGTTTGTACGCTGCGATGAATGAACTCGCCAATACCGCGCACGCCTAATGTATTGAAAATCATCAACACGTCGAGGCCACGGATCATAATAATGGCGAGCGCCGCCACCTGCACCAGCGCAGGCACATTCAGGCGAGCATGTGATGAAGATGTTTTCTTAAAAAATCCCAACGGTTCGTCTTCCATGAAAACAATGCCGCGACATGCGCGGCATTATGTAGCCAGGTTGGCAAATTTTAGTGTCTTCAGCCACGTCTTGCACGCTGGATATCGCGTATCCGCTGCTTTTCTGCACGCGCCATCAGATACCAGGCGATAAATCCGACAATTCCGACCGCGCCAAGAATTAACGTTGCAAGTGCGTTAATTTCTGGATTCACCCCCATCCGCACGCTGGAGAAGACCAGCATCGGTAACGTGGTAGCTCCCGGCCCGGAAACAAAGCTGGCAATCACCAGATCATCAAGCGACAAAGTAAAAGCCAGTAACCAGCCAGAAATGATCGCGGGCATGATCATCGGTAGCGTAATGACGAAAAACACTTTCAGCGGCATCGCACCGAGATCCATCGCCGCTTCTTCTATCGAGCGATCAAGTTCCCGCAGGCGCGAAGAAATAACGACTGCCACATAAGCCGTACAGAAAGTGACATGCGCCAGCCAGATGGTGAGCATACCGCGGTCCGCAGGCCAGCCAATGGCATGAGCAAGCGCGACGAATAACAATAACAGCGACAAGCCCGTGATGACATCTGGCATTACCAGCGGCGCGGTGATCATAAAGGCAAAACCATTTGATCCGCGAAACCTGCCAAAGCGCACCAGCACCACCGCCGCAATTGTCCCGAGGATCGCTGCCGCCGTCGCCGCACAGGCCGCAATTGTCAGGCTTAAACCAACCGCACTCATCATTGCGTCATCGCGCAATAACTCACCGTACCAACGCGTTGACCAGCCCGCCCACACCGTCACCAGCTTCGAGCTGTTAAATGAATAGATAACCAGCATCAGCATTGGCGCATAAAGAAAGGTGAAGCCCAGCAGCAAAATCACAATCCGCCAGGGCGAACGAACGACCGGTAAATTATTCATCCGTGTTCTCCCACACTTTTTTGCTGATACTTGTGGAACCACATAATAGGAATGATGAGCAGCAGCAACATGATGATCGCTACCGCCGAGGCCACCGGCCAGTCGCGGTTGTTAAAGAACTCCTGCCACAGCACGCGCCCGATCATGATGCTATCCGGACCGCCGAGCAGTTCCGGGATCACAAACTCGCCCACGGCCGGGATAAACACCAGCATCGACCCGGCAATAATCCCACCTTTAGTCAGCGGCACGATCACAGTAAAGAACGTTTTCAGCGGTCGTGCACCGAGATCCAGCGCCGCTTCCACCAGCGAATAATCAATACGAATCAACGCGGTGTAGATCGGCAGCACCATAAACGGCACATAGGCGTAAACAATGCCAATATAGACCGCCAGGTTGGTATGCAGAATGGTCAGTGGTTGATCGATAACGCCCAGCCACAGCAGAAAATTATTCAGCACACCATTGTTTTTTAATATTCCCATCCAGGCATAAACGCGGATCAGAAACGAGGTCCACGACGGCAGGATCACCAGCAGCAATAAGATATTGCGGGTCGATGGTTTACTGTGCGCCACCGCCCACGCCAGCGGGTAGCCGATCAGTAAACAGCAAAATGTCGAAATCGCCGCCACCTGTAACGACTGGAGATAAGCATCGAAATAGAGCGGATCGTCGGTCAGTTGCAGGAAATTACCGAAATTAAGGGTGATGGACAGTTGCCCGTCAGCCCACTCCATCAGTTCGGTATACGGTGGAATGGCGCGCGCCATCTCCGCCAGGCTTATTTTAAAGACAATCAGAAATGGCAGCAGAAACAGCAAGATCAACCAGATATATGGCAACGCAATGACCAGTTTGCGCCCGTGCTTCATCTGCCACTGCGTAAGCCACTGTTTTAACCCGCCCGGCTGGACAGGAGGTTCAAGTGTACTCATCTTTGCTCCTTAAACCGTCAGCACCACACAACTGTCCACTTCCCAACATAAACGAACTTCATCACCCCAGGTCGGTAGCCCTTTGCGGTGACGATGCGCGTTTTGTAGCTGGGCGCTAATCATCTGCCCGCTTTTCAGACGAACGTGATACACCGAAAGATCGCCGAGATAGGCAATGTGTATCACCTCCCCCACCGCGAAGTTACAACCATTGGCGGGCGGCTCCTCGCAAAGCATGATTTTTTCCGGTCGCAGCGCCACATGTACCGGCACGTTATCGACCACTGACGCCAGCGGATCGACTTTCAGCGGATGGACCAGCCCCGGTGAATCGAGCAACAAGCCGTCTTCCTGACGCTCTTTTAGTAGCCCTTCAAAGACGTTGACTGAACCAATAAACTCGGCGCTATAGCGGGTAGTCGGATGCTCGTAAATCTCTTCCGGCTCGCCAATCTGAACAAATTTCCCGCGATTCATAATGGCGATACGCCCCGCCATGGTCATCGCCTCTTCCTGATCGTGAGTAACCATTACGCAGGTCACGCCGACACGCTCCAGAATATCCACCACTTCAAGCTGCATCCGGTCACGCAATTTTTTATCCAGCGCCCCCATCGGCTCATCGAGCAGTAATAGTTTCGGGCGCTTGGCAAGGCTTCGGGCCAGGGCCACACGCTGGCGTTGGCCACCGGAAAGCTGGTGTGGTTTGCGTTTGGCGAACTCCTGCATATGTACCAGTCCGAGCATCTCGTTGACCCGGCTGGCAATTTCCGCTTTTGGCAATTTGTCCTGCTTCAGGCCAAAGGCGATGTTCTGTTCCACGGTCATATGGGGAAACAACGCGTAAGACTGAAACATCATATTGATGGGCCGCAGATAAGGAGGAACCCGTGACAGGTCGACGCCATCAAGCATAATCTGCCCGGCAGAAGGTTGTTCAAAACCTGCCAGCATACGTAACAGCGTGGATTTACCACAGCCGGATGCGCCCAGCAGCGCGAAGATTTCGCCTTTATAAATGGTCAGACTGACATCATCGACCGCATGTTGACCATCGTAGGATTTGGTCAAATTACGGATTTCTAATAGTGGTGTCAGCGACTTACGACTTTTCGCCTGCGGGCGAGGGATAGCGTCATTCACGGCTGCTCTCCGGCATTGAATGTGTGCAAGCGCACCATGATGGTGCGAATTGCCGGCGGGTGTGGTGCACCCGTCCGGCATCTACAACAGCAGATTATTTTCCGCTCTTCACTTTGGTCCAGGCGCGAGTGCGCACTCGATCTATTTTTGGATCCTGCACTTGTAGTGTGAACATTTTGGCGCGAACGTCCGCAGGCGGGTAAATTCCTGGGTTATCACGGACTTCCGCACTCACCAGCGGCGTGGCTGCGTTATTGGCGTTAGCATAGAACACATGGTCGGAGATATGCGCTACGACATCCGGACGCAGCAGGTAATTCAGGAACTGATACGCTTCGTCTTTATTTTTGGCATCCGCAGGCATGGCGAATACATCAAAGAATGCCATCGCCCCTTCTTTCGGAATCGAGAAAGAGACATTCACACCGTTTTTCGCTTCTTTCGCGCGGTTAGACGCCTGCCACACATCGCCCGCCCAGCCAATAGCGACGCAAATATCGCCGTTTGCCAGATCGTTAATGTATTGAGATGAATGGAAATAACGAATGTTCGGGCGCAGCTTTAACAGCAGATCGGTTGCCGGGCCAGTGTAATCATCCGCTTTGGTGCTGTTGGGATCTTTGCCGAGATAATTCAGCACGGTGGCAAACACTTCTTCCGGCGCATCGAGGAACGAGACTCCGCAGCTTTTCAGTTTTTCCAGATTTTCAGGTTTGAGGATCAAGTCCCAGCTATCGACTGGCGCGTTTTCGCCCAGTACCGCTTTGACTTTATCGACGTTGTAGCCAATTCCGGTGGTCGCCCACATATACGGCATGGCAAATTTATTGTCGGGATCGTGTTTTGCCACCAGCTTCAGCAGTTCTGGATCGAGATTCTTCCATTCTGGCAATTTGCTTTTATCCAACGGCTGGAATACACCAGCAGTCAACTGGCGTTCAAGAAAACTGGCTGATGGAACGACAAGATCAAAGCCGGTGCTCCCCGCCATTAACTTGCCTTCCAATACTTCGTTGGAATCGAAAACATCGTAGACGACTTTTATACCCGTCTCTTTTTCAAAATTTGCCACTGTATCTGGAGCGATATAATCAGACCAGTTATAGATGTGGAGTGTTTTTTGTTCAGCCGCGAGCGTGCCGACAGAGACGGCCATCAGAGCACCTGCAACCAGACCCGATAGCCATTTTTTATTTAAGGCGGTCATATCTCTTTCCTTCTGAAAGTTCGTTAACAAACGAACAAAAGTTGTCACACTGAAAGATATGCAATAAACGTGCATATTTTTTATCGGCGCGGCGCAAGAAAAGAGAACTCTCTCCCGGCCAGCATTGCTCGCTATATAAAAGCCTTGCAAGAATAACTTTAGCCAGGGTTTGAAACTATAGCTGTAATTAAAAAACAGTATTTAACAAATTTTTATGCGCATTTGCTCTATGTGATAAAGCAAATTCGGCACAAGACAAGTGAAAAAATCTTTAATGGAAGGTTAAATTTAGCAGGAAATATTATAATGCGCAGTCACTGCGGCAGCGACTGCGTGCTCAAAAAGAGTTATCAGTGAAGGAAATAGTTTTCGGTAACGTTATTTTGCCCTTCATCGTCAGTCGGCAACAGTAGTTGATGGGCATTGGCTTCAAGGATGACCATCGAAATCTGCTCTTCACTCTGGCGTACGAACCATGCAAACTGTTCATAGGTTACGCCCTGCATAACGGATAAAGACTGGCAAACCACCAGCTTTGGCAGATTATCATCCTGCATATCAAGAAATGCTTTCACAGTCAGCGAACTGGCATTGATGGCCGACAAATCCGCCGCCAGCGGCAACACGGCTGAAGGTCTGACTTCCGCCATGGCAGAAAACAGGATCGTGTTATCAATCAGGTCGATTTTGGCATCAAAGACACCGTCGAAATTCTGCATATGCGGCAGATGTAGCGCCTGACAGTTATCACATTCAAAAAAACTCATCCCCAGGTCATCGAGCCATTGACGCAACGTATCCAGACCAGGAACGACCAGCGATGTCATAATTTTGTACAACCTCTTCCGATAAAAAGACTGGCACAGCTTACGCAAAAAGCGCAGGCAAAACCATGATCAATCACGTTATTGCGACTAACCACCGGTTTTTAAGCAATATTCTGCCGTGGCGTGGCGCTCAATCCAACGGATCATTTTACCCGCGATGTCGATACCGGTGGTTTTCTCTATTCCTTCCAGACCGGGCGACGCATTCACCTCCATCACTAACGGTCCGCGATTTGCACGCAGAATATCCACACCAGCAACATCCAGAGCCATCGTTCGCGCGGCTTTTATGGCAATTTCACGCTCCTGCGGGGTAATACTGGCAATGCTTGCCGCACCTCCGCGATGCAAATTGGAGCGAAAATCGCCCTCTTTCGCCTGCCGTTCAATTGCCGCGACCACTTCATCGCCAACGACCAGACAACGGATATCACGGCCTTTTGCTTCTTTTATATATTCCTGCACCAGAATATGCGCATTAAGACCGCGAAAAGCATCAATTACGCTTTCTGCTGCCTGACGCGTCTCCGCAAGCACCACTCCAATCCCCTGCGTGCCTTCGACCAACTTGACCACCAGCGGCGCACCACCGACCATCTCGATTAAGTCGCTGGTATCATCCGGCGAATGCGCCATACCTGTTACAGGCAGGTCAATGCCCTGTCGCGCTAACAGTTGCATGGAACGCAATTTGTCACGCGCACGGGCAATCGCGACCGATTCATTCAACGGATAGCTCCCCAGCATTTCGAACTGGCGTAGCGCCGCCGTCCCATAAAAGGTAATGGCGGTGCCAATGCGTGGGATCACCGCGTCAAAATGGGGTAGCTTGCGGCCTTTATAATGAATAGAAGACGCCGCAGGATTAATGTTCATATAGCAAGAAAGCGGATCGAGAATTTCAACCAGGTGACCACGCTGTATAGCGGCTTCACGCAGCCGCTTACACGAATAGAGCGTTCCATCCCGGGACAATATGGCAATTTTCACCCTGCACCTCTCTGTCAGACCTGGTCAAAAGCCCGCGTATAATACATCGGCGTTACGGTTTTAGCGCGTCGCCCAACCTTGTTTATGCAAATAATCGAGAATAAAAGGACGGCTTTCTTTAATGATTGTCCGACGAATATGGTCGCTCCAGGTATCCCGACGATTATTGCTGCCACGGGTGAGATAATATTCCGCCAGTTGCTCGTCATACTGCGCCAAAGCGTCTTTATCCAGCGGTTGATAGCTGTTTTCATGCACTACAATAGAGGCCGGTAAACGCGGCTTGAGATCCGGATTATCCGCAGGCCAGCCAAGGCACAGCCCGAACAGCGGCAGAACATGCTTTGGTAACTTCAGCAGTTCTGTCACTGCTTCGATATTATTGCGCAGTCCACCAATATATACTCCGCCCAACCCCAGCGATTCCGCTGCAGTTAACGCATTTTGCGCCATCATTGCCGTATCAACGACACCGAGCAACAGTTGTTCCGCCAGACCAAGTTGTGCATCCGGACAGATCTGTAAATGACGGTTAAAGTCGGCACAGAACACCCAGAACTCCGCCGCTTGCGCTACGTGTTTTTGCCCGCCGGTCAGCGTTACCAGTTCTTCACGTAACGCTTTGTCGGTAATGCGAATAATGCTACTGCACTGCAAAAAACTGGAACTGGAAGTCGCTCGGGCGCTGTTGATAATCGCCTCACGCTGCGCCTCAGAAATGGGGTCATCAGTGAAATGGCGAATGGAGCGATGGCCACAAATAAGTTCAATGGTTGGCGTCATTATCTTTTTCTCTTTCTGAACGTGAAGATTCCAGTGGGCGGTTCATCAGTTGTGGGGCAAGCCGTTTTGCCACCTGAAGAATAACCACCACCGCAGCGGGAAGCATGAGCAAAACACCGAGAAAAATCATCAGAATTTGTATCTCTGGCGTCGAAAACGGCACCGGAAGCGAAAGGTAATGGTTTAACGACAGCAGTGCCATCACCAGTAACATCATGCCGATGAATTCCAGTATCAACACGCTTTTAGGTAATTTACCGATCGCGCGCATAGGCTTCCCTCTGCAAAGTGAATTGCTATTTTAAAACCTTTCGTTGCGTTGTGCTTAACAGTTATAGCTTTAAGCAATCAATGCAACAGGTTAAACCTACTTTCAGCGAATAAATTTTGGCGTAATCATGGCGGACATAAACAGATGAGGAGAGAAACAATGCAAACCGTTATTTTTGGTCGTCCGGGTTGCCCTTACTGCGTGCGTGCTAAAGAGTTGGCAGACAAACTGAGTAATGAACGCGATGACTTTGAATATCAGTATGTTGATATTCGTGCAGAAGGGATTAGCAAAGAAGATTTACAACAGAAAGCGGGTAAACCAGTAGAAACCGTACCGCAGATCTTTGTCGATCAGCAACACATCGGCGGCTATACCGATTTTGCTGCCTGGGTGAAAGAGAATCTTGAAGCCTGATTGCCGGATAAGCCCTCTCTGTTTGAGGGCTTTATTGATTTTTTCTGTGCTGTGACTTGAACAAACTACTAATAAACAAGAAACACAACGCTCCCAACGCACACCAGAAGACGGCGCTCAATAACCACGCCAGCTCTTGCCAGAATGAGCGTGTTGGTGAAAAAAACAGACGCATAATTAACATAGAACACGGTGCCGCCAGCATTGCGCCAAACAGCGGTTTAAGGACTTCTCTACGCTGCGAAAAAAAGCTGGCAACCGCCCCAGGAAGAATGAAAAACAGCAAGCCGATTTCAGGATGCCCGGCAGCCCGAAAAGCGCCTTTCATTTGCGTCGCCAGGAACAGGCACACTACAATGAAGAGGACAAAACAGCAGATTGCCCCCGCCCAACGTTGTTTATGTTTCACTCGCTCCTCCTGACACTGCCTCTATCGAACACATTTTCGCCACTATGGCGTTCAGTAAGATAAAGCCGCTTCGCATTCCATGCTAATATAGGCCAACGCAATTTTTATAGCCGTTGGTACTTAATGTGATTACACTAGTAAAATATATTGTTTCTTTACTATTGCTTATGTGCGCTGAATGAATCCGCGCCCTGATTTCAGGTAAAAACATTATCTTAAATTACCATTTCTTTCAACAGCTTACTCGTAAACAAGAAGTTAGTCTCCGTGAATATAAACGTCGCCGAATTGTTAAATGGGAATTACATTCTGTTATTATTTGTAGTCCTTGCGCTTGGACTATGTCTAGGAAAATTACGACTTGGTTCAATCCAACTGGGTAATTCCATTGGCGTTTTAGTCGTATCATTACTATTAGGGCAACAACATTTCAGCATTAACACCGACGCGCTTAATCTTGGCTTTATGTTGTTTATTTTCTGCGTCGGGGTCGAAGCCGGACCCAACTTTTTTTCCATTTTTTTCCGCGATGGGAAAAATTACCTAATGTTAGCTCTGGTGATGGTTAGCAGTGCGCTGGCGATCGCCTTAGGGTTGGGTAAGCTGTTTGGCTGGGATATCGGTCTGACGGCCGGTATGTTGGCTGGCTCCATGACATCGACACCGGTTCTGGTCGGTGCTGGCGACACATTACGCCATTCCGGTATGGAAAGCGGACAGCTCTCCACAGCACTGGATAATCTAAGCCTTGGGTATGCGTTAACTTATTTAATTGGCCTGGTGAGTTTAATTGTCGGTGCACGTTATTTACCGAAGTTGCAACATCAGGATTTACAGACCAGCGCCCAACAAATCGCTCGCGAACGTGGCCTGGACACCGATGCCAGCCGAAAAGTTTATTTGCCGGTGATCCGCGCCTACCGTGTCGGCCCGGAGCTGGTGGCCTGGACCGACGGCAAAAATCTGCGTGAATTGGGTATTTATCGTCAAACTGGTTGCTACATTGAACGTATTCGTCGTAACGGGATTCTGGCAAATCCGGATGGCGACGCCGTGCTGCAAATGGGCGATGAGATAGCGTTAGTGGGATATCCAGACGCCCATGCCCGCCTCGATCCCAGCTTCCGTAACGGTAAAGAAGTTTTTGATCGTGACCTTCTCGACATGCGTATCGTCACTGAAGAGGTCGTCGTCAAAAACCATAACGCGGTAGGTAAACGTCTGGCACAACTGAAGTTGACCGATCACGGTTGCTTCCTTAACCGCGTCATCCGCAGCCAGATTGAGATGCCAATTGATGACAACGTTGTGCTTAATAAAGGTGATGTTTTGCAGGTGAGCGGCGATGCCCGTCGCGTGAAAACCATTGCTGACCGCATCGGCTTTATCTCGATTCACAGCCAGGTCACAGACCTGCTGGCATTCTGCGCGTTCTTTGTTATTGGCCTGATGATCGGGATGATCACCTTCCAGTTCAGTACATTTAGCTTCGGCATGGGTAACGCTGCTGGCTTGTTATTCGCCGGCATTATGTTGGGCTTTATGCGCGCTAACCACCCGACCTTCGGTTACATTCCGCAGGGGGCGTTAAGCATGGTGAAAGAGTTCGGCTTGATGGTGTTTATGGCAGGCGTTGGTTTAAGCGCCGGTAGCGGCATTAATAACGGCCTGGGCGCGATCGGTGGTCAGATGTTAATTGCCGGATTGATTGTCAGTCTGGTGCCGGTGGTTATCTGCTTCCTGTTCGGCGCTTATGTACTGCGTATGAACCGCGCACTCCTGTTCGGCGCGATGATGGGCGCGCGTACTTGTGCTCCGGCAATGGAGATCATCAGCGACACCGCACGCAGTAACATCCCGGCCTTAGGTTATGCGGGTACTTATGCAATAGCTAACGTACTGCTAACGCTGGCCGGGACAATCATTGTCATGGTATGGCCAGGACTCGGATAAAAACTGAAGTTGCCCTGAAAATGAAATTTTTTTGTACAATCGGCGAACTTTTCTTTGGGGCATCAGTCTTAATTAGTGCCACTGCTTTTCTTTGATGTCCCCATTTTGTGGAGCCCATCAACCCCGCCATTTCGGTTCAAGGTTGATGGGTTTTTTGTTGCCTGAAATTTATCTCCTGCCCCGCCACTCGTGCCACCATCCGTAAAATCTCCTCGCGCGATAGCGGCTTACGGTCAGTGACAAAATGCAGCGTCATCCCTTCAATAAAAGCATCCAGAGCCCGGGCCGTTCCAGGTTCAAACCATTGTTCGAGTGTTTGCTGACTGCGCTGCATCCAGTTTTGCATCACTGTTTTTAATAACGGTTTTCGACTGGCCAGCGCGTAGAGTTGATACATCAGTTCCATGTTGTCCGGCGTTGCAACCTGCGAGCTGTAGATCATTTCTGTGATGGCCTGGCAGGCACTGGGGGCATCTCTGACATCGAGAAAAAATGCCTGATATTGCCGTGACATAGTCTGCGTAAAGCTACTGAACGCCTCCAGTAATAGCTCATCAATTCCTGAAAAATAGTAGGTCATCGACCCTAACGGTACCCCGGCAAGGGTAGCTATTTTACGGTGCGTCACGGCATGTATTCCGTAAAGTTTCACCGCCTCGAGAGTGGCCTGGATGATTTTTTCTCGCCGTTGTGGATCGTTAGCGCGACGCATGTCATTTCCTCTCTCTGCAATTGTGTACAAATGTACACAACCTTGCTAAGGTTGTCTTCTCTCTTCTTTTTTTGACGTGATCTATGACAGTAAATTCTTCACGTAATGCCTTGAAACGCCGTACCTGGGCGCTGTTCATGTTCTTCTTTTTGCCGGGCCTTCTAATGGCTTCCTGGGCAACCAGAACGCCCGCTATCCGCGACATTCTTTCTGTCTCTATCGCCGAAATGGGCGGAGTGCTCTTTGGTCTGTCAATCGGTTCGATGAGCGGTATTCTCTGCTCGGCGTGGTTAGTAAAACGCTTTGGGACGCGTAATGTCATCCTGGTCACGATGTCCTGCGCATTGATCGGGATGATGATATTAAGTCTGGCGCTCTGGCTGACATCTCCTGTGCTCTTTGCCGTTGGTCTTGGCGTTTTTGGCGCCAGTTTTGGTTCCGCAGAAGTGGCGATAAACGTTGAAGGTGCTGCCGTTGAGAGAGAAATGAATAAAACGGTTTTGCCGATGATGCATGGCTTCTACAGCCTCGGTACGCTGGCGGGGGCTGGTGTAGGGATGGCGCTGACGGCCTTTGGAGTTCCGGCAACTGTTCACATTTTGCTGGCGGCGCTGGTGGGCATCGCGCCTATTTTTATCGCTATTCAGGCAATCCCTGACGGTACGGGAAAAAATGCTGCCGATGGCACGCAGCATAGTGAAAAAGGGGTTCCTTTTTATCGCGATATTCAGTTGCTATTAATTGGTGTCGTGGTGCTGGCAATGGCTTTTGCAGAAGGTTCTGCCAACGACTGGTTACCCTTATTAATGGTTGATGGTCACGGTTTTAGCCCTACTTCCGGCTCGCTGATTTATGCCGGTTTTACCCTGGGGATGACCGTTGGACGTTTTACCGGCGGCTGGTTTATTGATCGCTACAGCCGCGTTGCCGTGGTACGTGCCAGTGCACTAATGGGTGCGTTGGGTATCGGGCTAATTATTTTTGTTGATAGCGCCTGGGTCGCCGGGGTATCTGTCGTTCTTTGGGGACTGGGTGCCTCGCTGGGCTTCCCGCTGACCATTTCAGCCGCCAGTGATACCGGCCCCGATGCGCCAACCCGTGTCAGCGTTGTGGCAACGACCGGTTATCTGGCTTTCCTCGTCGGGCCGCCGCTGCTGGGCTATCTCGGCGAACATTATGGATTACGTAGTGCAATGCTGGTTGTACTGGCGCTGGTTATTCTCGCGGCTATCGTCGCAAAAGCCGTCGCCAAACCCAATACAAAAACGCAGACTGCGATGGAGAATAGTTGATGGGCATTAAATTAATTGCGGTAGACATGGACGGTACTTTCTTAAGCGATCAAAAAACCTATAACCGCGAGCGGTTTATGGCCCAATATCAGCAGATGAAAGCACAAGGTATTCGCTTTGTGGTTGCCAGCGGGAATCAATATTATCAGTTGATCTCATTCTTCCCCGAAATTGCCGATGAAATTGCTTTTGTGGCGGAAAATGGCGGCTGGGTAGTGAGCGAAGGCAAAGATGTTTTTAATGGTGAGCTATCGAAAGATGCTTTTGCCACTGTCGTGGCGCATTTGCTGACGCGCCCGGAAGTGGAGATTATTGCCTGCGGTAAAAATAGCGCCTATACCCTCAAAAAATATGACGATGCCATGAAAACTGTGGCGGAAATGTATTATCACCGTCTGGAATACGTCGATAACTTTGACAACTTAGAAGATATCTTCTTCAAGTTTGGCCTGAATCTTTCCGATGAACTGATTCCACAAGTGCAGAAAGCATTACATGAAGCCATCGGCGATATTATGGTGCCAGTGCATACCGGCAACGGCAGCATCGATTTAATCATCCCCGGCGTGCATAAAGCCAATGGTCTGCGTCAACTCCAGAAATTATGGGGAATAGACGACAGCGAAGTCGTGGTCTTTGGTGATGGCGGTAATGATATTGAGATGCTGCGTCAGGCAGGGTACAGCTTCGCAATGGAAAATGCCGGCAGCGCGGTTGTTGCAGCGGCGAAATATCGTGCAGGTTCCAATAACCGTGAAGGCGTACTGGACGTGATTGATAAAGTTCTTAAACACGAAGCGCCATTTAATCAATAAAACGGCAGCACGCCCGGCAACACAACGCCTGAATGAAGGCTGCATAATTCGCAGAAATTAACTCACCGGATTATTTCAGGCGAAATGATTATGAAGAATTATGTTTTGCTGGGCGCGTTTCTCATGAGCTTTGCCGGTGCAACGATGGCGCAAAGCGTTACCGTCGATGTGCCGAGTGGATACAAAGTGGTAGTGGTCCCTGATTCTGTCAGCGTTCCACAAGCAGTCAGTGTCGCTACTGTGCCGCAAACCGTCTATGTGGCTCCAACTCCTGCTCCAGCTTACCGTCCACATCCGTATGTTCGTCACCTTGCCAGCGTTGGCGAAGGAATGGTTATCGAACATCAGATCGATGACCATCACCATTAATACGAAAATGCCTGATTGCATTGTGCAATCAGGCATTTTTTTACCCTTCGTGCGAATTTCCTACCTGTTTATCTTTTAAAAAGATAAACATCAGCAGCAGCCACAAAATTCCGTTGGCAAGGTTGAAGAGATTAAACAGACCATTGCCGCCGTTCAGATACGCGTGTTTACTGATCTCAATACCGACAGTGAAAATCAGCATTTGCAACATCCCCATCGCCGCAGAAACCGTACCTTTACTCATATCGCTGGCAAACAACGTCAGACGCACCAGTCCCGCATTCGCCAGACCAATACCAAAAGCATAAATACTTAACCCAGCGGTCATCCACAAATACGCGTGCGATGAGATGACCGTTGCCGCAGCGGCGACCAACAGACCAATCATAATCGGCCAACCGCCCATAATGATCAGCGAACGTACGGTGCGACGCGAGGTCAGTCGCGCCAGCAGTAGGTTCCCCGCAATTAATGCGCCGAAAATGGGAACTTGCAGCAAACCATATTCATAGCTGCTCAACTGCTCGCCGGTAATGATGATAATCGGCGACTGGGCGATCCACGCCAACAACGGCAGGCTAACGAATCCCAGCGCCAGCGCCCCCGCAACAAAGCGGCCATTCTTCAGAACCAGCTTGTAGTCACGCCCGAGCTCTTTCAGCGACAGTTTCTCGCCTATACGCGTGGCGGTTTCTGGCATGGCACGTTGCAGGCCGAAGAAGGAGATCGTTGCCAATGCGGCAAATAATACAAACATCCCTTCCCAGGGCAGCACATGGATCCACGCCGCGCCCACCAACGGGCCGAGTAGCGGAGCAATCAGCGCCACATTCGCCATCAGCGCGGTGATCTTGATACAAACCGCCTCTTCGAAGGATTCCTGAATTGCGGCGTAACCCACAGCGCCAATGAAACAGAGGCTTATGCCCTGCAAGAAGCGCAACAGCGTGAATTGTTCAATGTTTTGCGCCAGTAATATCGCCAGACAAGTGATGATAAACCACACTACGCCCGCCAACATCACCGGACGGCGACCAATACGATCCGACAATGGCCCCAGCAGCCACTGTAAAAACATCCCACCCGCAAGGTACGCGGTCATCGAGGTAGGAACCCAATCAATGCCCGCCTGGTACTGTTCCACCACGGCCAACATACCGGGCTGAATCATATCGTTACCGATATAGGTTGAGAATTCGTAGAGCACCAGACAGAGAGGGAAAAGTAATGCCTGACGTCCAAGTCTGGCACCATTAGCTAATCTATTTTGCATGCAATTTCTTCGCCAATAATAATCGCGCAAAGTTTAATAAAAGCGTGGCTAACGAGAAAGCAATTTTTGCTCCTTAAGCACATTCTTACATTAATCGGCGATTAGATTCTCTTTTTTAAGCTTTATTTAACTACCGCGCGTTACCATTACTTCACGTAATACGGGCCGCTTATGAGAAATAAGACGATGCCGCTTTACCCTGTTTAACATGCACCTTATTCTCACCGCCTTGCCTGACGGCTCCCCATTAAACACCTTATGAGTCTGAAAGTTATGCTGGAAAATCTCAATTACTCATTATTCTCTCTAATTAATGCCACGCCAGATTCTTCTCCGTGGATGATCTCGTTGGCGATTTTTATTGCCAAAGATTTGATTACTGTGGTGCCGCTACTGGCCGGGGTACTTTGGCTGTGGGGACGTACGGCGCAACGGCAGATAGTGATAAAAATAGCGATCGCACTGGCTGTAAGTCTGTTTGTTTCCTGGGGGATGGGTCATTTATTTCCGCATGACCGCCCGTTTGTCGAGAATATCGGCTATAACTTCCTGCACCATGCGGCGGATGACTCTTTCCCGAGCGATCACGGCACGGTGATCTTCACCTTCGCTCTGGCATTTTTAATCTGGCATCGTTTGTGGTCCGGATCACTTCTCATGGTGCTGGCCGTAATTATTGCCTGGTCGCGGGTCTACCTTGGCGTCCACTGGCCACTGGATATGCTTGGTGGATTGTTGGCAGGAATGATTGGTTGCCTTAGCGCGCAGATTATCTGGCAAGCTGCGGGGGCGATGCTCTACCAGCGACTGCAATCGTGGTATCGCTTCTGTTTCGCCTTACCGATCCGTAAAGGCTGGGTACGTGGCTGATTTCGGATAAAACGTGTAATATCAGGCGGCTCGCTTCAATAACTATTCAGAGGGAATATGGAAACACGTCGCGAAGAGCGCATCGGGCAATTACTCCAGGAATTAAAACGCAGCGATAAGTTACATCTGAAGGACGCCGCCGCCCTACTTGGGGTTTCAGAGATGACGATTCGTCGCGACCTGAATAACAACAGCGCCCCCGTCGTATTACTCGGCGGCTATATCGTTCTCGAACCACGCAGCGCCAGCCATTACCTGCTAAGCGACCAAAAATCCCGTCTGGTGGAAGAAAAACGCCGCGCTGCGAAACTGGCCGCGACGTTGGTAGAACCCGGTCAGACCCTCTTTTTTGACTGCGGCACCACTACGCCCTGGATTATTGAAGCGATTGATAATGAAATCCCTTTCACCGCCGTTTGTTATTCACTAAATACCTTTCTGGCGCTGCAAGAGAAACCACATTGCCGGGCGTTTCTTAGTGGTGGAGAATTTCACGCCAGCAACGCCATCTTCAAACCTATCGATTTTCAACAAACGCTGAATAATTTTTGTCCGGATATCGCTTTTTATTCCGCTGCGGGTGTACATATCAAAAAAGGCGCAACCTGTTTTAATCTTGAAGAGTTGCCGGTAAAACACTGGGCTATGTCGATGGCGCAAAAGCATGTGCTGGTTGTCGACCACAGTAAGTTTGGTAAAGTACGTCCGGCGCGCATGGGCGACCTGAAACGCTTTGATATCGTAGTAAGCGATCGTAGTCCGGAAGATGAGTATGTGAAGTACGCGCAAACGCAGCGTATTAAGTTAATGTATTAATTAAGCATCGCCGGATGACGTCAACGCGTCATCCGGTCATCTCAAGATTAAGAGAACCAGCTACCAAACCACTGATGGAATTTCATCATCACAAAATCCCACATCCGACCAAAGAATCCACCCTCTTCCACATTCTCCATTACGATCAGCGGACGCTGTTCAATAGATTTACCATTAAGCTGGAAATCAATGGTTCCGACGACCTGGCCTTTTTTCAGCGGTGCGGTGAGCTGCGGTTCGGTTAATGTATAACTGGCTTTCAGTTTTTTCAGTTGTCCACGCGGAATAGTCACCGATCCGCCTTCGCCAGCACCGAGATTCACTTCACTCTTATCGCCAAACCAGACTCGCTGGGTCACAAAGGTGGCATCAGGCTTAATTGGTGTCACGGTTTCAAAGAAACGGAAGCCCCAGGTGAGCAACTTTTCGGACTCATTAAAACGGATACGATCGGTTTTCGCTCCCAGTACCACAGAGATCAAACGCATGTCGCCCTGGGTCGCGGAGGCCACCAGGTTGTAACCGGCTCCTGCCGTAGTACCGGTCTTCATGCCATCGACATTGACATTACTACTCCACAGCAGACGGTTACGGTTAGGCTGGCGAATCTTGTTGAAGGTAAATTCCTTCTCTTTATGAATGGCGTACTCTTCCGGTACATCGTGGATTAACGCTTTGCCCAGCAAGGCCATATCGCGTGCGGTACTGAACTGCCCCGGTGCGTCGAGGCCGTGCACCGTCTGGAAGGTGGTGTTGGTCAGGCCCAATTTTTTAGCATAACCATTCATCAAGCCAATAAATGACTCCTGACTGCCCGCGACGTAATCTGCCAGCGCAATACAGGCGTCATTACCGGACTGAATAATCACGCCTTTGTTTAAATCGGCCACCGAAACCTGATCGCCCGGTTTGAGGAACATCACCGATGAACCGCGCAGCGCCGGATTCCCCGTCGCCCAGGCATCTTTACCGACCGTCACCATATCGGTGAGTTTAATCTTATCGGCCTTGAGCGCCTGCCCAACCACATAGCTGGTCATGATTTTGGTCAGACTGGCTGGGTCCAGTTTCTCATCCGCATTACCTTCAGCCAGCACTTTTCCGCTGGCGTAATCCATTAAAATCCATGCACGCGCATCCACGCTCGGCGCGTCAACGGTTTGTTCCGCCGCGAATGCCGTTGGGGCAAAAAGGAATAAAAATGCAGAACCCGCTGCAAGACCACGAAGGAGAGAGGAGTATTGCGTCATAAATGCCACCCGAGTATCCATTCAAAAAAAATACGTTATATCGCCGTATGATAAGTTCGGTGATTAATAACGCACACACAAACTTAAAGAAACCGTAAGTTGGTAAAGTTTTTAAAGTTTATGCAATATCCTGCCGCTTCGCTGCTTCTGGCGTCATTTTTTTGCCAACTGTTGCTTAAAAGTTAACTTTACTCCACCATCAGAGTCCTGTTCAGCCTGTGGCTGCCTGTGTAAAAAGGGGTGAGTATGATTACGCTGTGGGGTCGGAATAATTCAACCAACGTAAAAAAAGTGTTGCTGACGCTCGAAGAACTGGATCTACCTTATGAGCAAATTCTCGCGGGCCGTGAGTTTGGAGTAAACCATGACGCCGACTTTCTGGCGATGAATCCCAACGGGCTGGTGCCGCTGTTGCGCGACGACGAAAGTGATTTAATTCTCTGGGAATCGAACGCCATTGTCCGCTACCTGGCAGCACAGTACGGGCAAAACCGCTTGTGGATCGACTCGCCAGCACGTCGTGCAGAAGCGGAAAAATGGATGGACTGGGCAAACCAGACGCTCAGTAATGCCCATCGCGGGATCCTGATGGGATTGGTCAGAACACCGCCTGAAGAGCGCGACCAGGCCGCCATTGATGCCAGTTGCAAGGAATGCGACGCTCTGTTTGCCCTTCTTGATGCGGAACTGGCAAAAGTGAAATGGTTCTCTGGTGATAAATTTGGCGTGGGTGATATCGCTATTGCACCGTTTATCTACAATTTGTTTAACGTCGGTCTGACCTGGACACCGCGTCCAAATCTGGAACGCTGGTATCAACAGCTCACTGAACGCCCCGCAGTGCGTAAAGTGGTGATGATCCCCGTTAGCTAATTATTACGTGGACTTACTTTCAGTAATTCGCCATTGGACTCGTCGGTCAATACGTACAAATAACCGTCGGGCCCAGTGCGAACATCACGAATTCGCTGCCCTCTGTCCGTTAATATGCGGCCATCTTCTGTCACTTTGTCGCCGTTGACACTCATCACGATGACATCTTTGTCTTTTAACGCGCCAATAAATAATTTTTGCTGCCACTGGGGGAATTTGTCGCTGTTATAGAAGGCCATACCGCTCACGGCAGGCGAATCTTTCCAGTAGAAAATCGGTTGTTCGGTTCCGGCAACGATTTCCCCTTTCGCTTCCGGTATTTTAAGTCCCGAGTAATTGATGCCCCAGGATGCCAGCGGCCAGCCGTAATTTTTGCCTTTTTCCGGGATATTAATTTCATCACCACCGCGCGGACCATGCTCATTCAGCCACAGCGCATTGCTCCACGGATTCATCGCCATCCCTTGCGGATTACGAATGCCGTAAGACCAGATCTCAGCGCGCGCACCGGATTCCTTTGCAAAAGGATTATCATCCGGGATCTCGCCCTGGTCGGTCAGACGCACCAGTTTGCCCTGTAATTTATCCAGATCCTGCGCCGTCGGGCGCTGATTGTTTTCCCCCAGACCAATAAACAAATAACCTTTGCCGTCAAACACCAACCGTCCACCAAAATGGTTACCGCTAGAAAGCTTAGGCATCTGACGAAAAACGGTGCGGAAGTCGGTCACTTTTGAGAGATCATCGCTTAAGCGGCCATACCCCACAGCAGTTCCGGCTTTGCCATCATCTCCCTGTTCCGAATAACTTAACCAGATGCGGCGAGACTGGGCAAAATCAGGCGCTAAAGCTACATCCAACAAGCCTCCCTGCCCGTGCACCCAGACTTCCGGCACACCAGCCAGCGGCGCAGATAATCCTTTTCCTGCTTGCCAGTGACGCAACTCGCCACCACGCAGCGTGATTAACATACCGTGATTATCGGGTAAAAAGGCCAGCGCCCAGGGATGGTCGAGTTTGTCTTGCAATACTTCGACATTTACCGTTGCAGGCGCCGCCCAGAGAGCGGAAGAAACACAGAAAAGGGTCACAAGGAAAAGAGATTGTCGATGCATAACGCCTCCGGATTGACTCTGGCTTAAAGCGTAGTCAGTCAAAAGCGCAACAAATGCATTTTTACATAAACTTAAACATGAAGGGGGAGATGCATTCTCCCCCTTAGTTTTCAGGCCTTCTCAAGCATGGTGTGCTTTTCAAGGCTCTGGATACTCAGCGTTAAGCTCATCAGACAATTTTCAAGCTTATCGGCGTTGACGGTAATAAAATTTGGGCAATCATGATACCCACTCATCAAACATACTGCGGCTGTCGCTAATGCTTCTTCAGCGTGATGAAGAGCACCCCACTCTTCCTGATCCAGATGAAGATTCAACCGCAGCGATTTATCGTGCAATTCGCGATGCAGTTTAAAAAAGTTATCTCGTAGATGATTGCTTTCGCTGACGGACATGTATCCTTTGGCCTTCCTCAGATGCACGTATGCAGCGAGGTCAACTTGTGCGTCTTTCAACCGGTTCAGCAGGTCGCTTCGCTGTCTGTCAACGAACATACTTCGATCCTCCTCTTTTCAACCTTGTTGCAATTAAATAGTATGGCTATTTTTTGAGCAAAATGCTGTCAAGGATCAATACTTCACATCTTATTAATATTAATTTACATTATTTCTCTTTCCAGTACCTCACATCCCCACGGCGCCAGTTCTAATTCTTGTGAACAAGCCTTGCCCGTTTCCGCCACTCGCCACGCTCCAGGAAGCACAACATTTTGTACATGAGCAGTGTAATTTTGTACAAAAACCCATTCCTGATCGCCGTCTGTCCGACGCGTTGCAATAACGCCAGCAGGAAGTTCAGTAGCAAGCGCTTTTGGGAGATGAAGTGTGTCGATCAACATCGCGGCAAACGCTTGATGAAATGACGCATCATTACGCGAAGCCACATAGAAAGCACGACCTTGTCCGACGTGATTTACCGTTAACGCAGGTGTACCCGCATAAAAATCCTCACCATAGCGCGCCAGAACCTGAGCACCTTCGGCGTGAATAACCGCACATAATTCCCGTGCCTGCCATTGCCCCTGCAGTCCATACGCATTCGGCTCGCAGATAACTTCGTTATGCTGATAATCATTAAGACTATCAATCTCTTCAGCCCATACGCCCATCAGGTCACGCAACGGGCCAGGGAACCCACCCAGGTGACATAAATCGGTTTCATTGACAATCCCGGACCAGTAAGTGGTGACAAAATTGCCACCAGCTTCGACATAGGCACGAGCACGAGCAGCAAATCCATCGCGAACCATATAGAGCATTGGGGCGATAACTAACTGATAACCCGTAAGATCACAATCAGCATTGATAATATCGACCGCCACGCCCTGCTCCCAGAAAGGTCGATAATGCTCCACTACCGTTTGTTCGTAGTGGATACCGCAATTGCGCGGCCCGGCAGCATCATTGACCGCCCAGCGGTTCTCCCAGTCGAAAATAATGGCAACTTTTGCCTGCGTTTTCGTCCCAACCAATTGTTTAAGATGAGCCAGCCGTTGCCCCAGTTGTATGACTTCGCGCCCGGTACGCGTCTCCAGATGACCGACGTGATCAACCACCGCACCATGAAACTTCTCCACGGCACCACGACTCTTACGCCACTGAAAATAGTGCACGCCGTCTGCGCCGTGAGCGACGGCCTGTAAGGAAGAAAGAATATTCATTCCTGGCTTTTTCAATTTGCTGGTTGGCTGCCAGCTTGTCTGGCTGGGCGTGGATTCCATCAGAATAAACGGTTTATTTTTCAAGGTACGCATCAGGTCGTGATACATCGCTGTTTTACAGGCTACAGCGCGTTCATCTTCCTGTTTGTGCCACATGGGGTAGCTATCCCAACTCACAAAATCAACCACTTCGGCTAATGCCCAGTAGTTGTAGTCATTGAAATACCACATAAAATTGGTCGTCGCAGGTAAATCGGGGCGTTCAGCTTTTAACGGCGCGATTTCCATTTGATAGAACTCTTTTACCTGCGATGTGACAAAGCGCCGCCAATCAAGATTCAAACCGTGGTTGGATATTTCACCTATTGGGGAAGGAGATTCAATTTGTGACCAATCACTGTATGTATGGCTCCAGAAGCCAGTCCACCATGCCTGATTAAGCGCCTCAAGAGTGGTGTAACGCGTCTGCAACCAACGGCGAAACGCCTGTTGGCATCCATTACAATGACACTCTCCGCCATACTCATTACTGATATGCCATCCCAGAACCGCCGGATGATTGGCGTATCGCTGCGCCAGCTTACGGTTAATTTGCGTCACTTTATCTTTATACACTGGCGAAGAAAGGCAGTGATTATGGCGGCCACCGTGAAGCATTTTCTCGCGTGAGGCGCTAACTCTCAGAACCTCCGGATAACGAGCAGCAAGCCAGGCGGGTTTGGCTCCGCTTGGTGTTGCGAGGAAGACAGAGATCCCACCAGCATGAAGTTTATCCAGCACCTCATCCAGCCAGTCAAAGCGATACTCACCCTCTGTGGGTTCCAGTATTGACCAGCTAAAAATGCCCACCGACATGGTGTTACAACCAGCCTGTTGCATCATGGCGATATCTTTCTCCAGAATCCCAGGGACGTGTAACCATTGCTCCGGATTGTAATCAGCGCCATGAAGTAACCATGGGGCTCTGGGGATAATCGGTGGGTACTTGTCCATGCTGACTCCTGAATTGTTTTAAACAGACAAAAAATGTTATTCGTTCACAATACTGTCATCTAGTAATTTATTGCTTCGTTATGCAAGGAATGTCCGGCAGGAATGTGATCAAGTACGCGTTTTTTCCCTTCAAACAGGTTCGTCGGTTCAGCTTACCGGCACTGAGACAGGTGAGCGTGATACGTATGACATTCACTGCGGTATACTGTGACAAATCTTTTAGCCGGGGCGAATATGAAAACCAAAGCTGCAACCCTTGCCGATGTTGCTCGTCATGCCAATGTTTCTTATCAGACAGTGTCGCGGGTGCTTAACAATTCAGCGAACGTGTCTGCTAAAACACGTCAAAAAATTGAACAAGCCATTGCCGAACTTAAGTACGTTCCAAATCGCGTAGCTCAACAGTTGGTAGGGAAAGAGAGCAAAACGGTCGGGCTGGTTACAACTTCACTTGCCCTGCATGCCCCCTCGCAAATTGCGGCAGCAGTGAAAAAATATGCCGGAGAACAGGGATATCAGGTGCTGATATCCATGATTGACGATGTTGATATTAAAGGTATTCAGGCTGCAATTAATGAATTAAAAGCACAACGGGTAACAAAGATTATTATCAACGCACCACTGGAAACGGCATTGGCTGAAACTCTGGTTGCTGAAAACAGCGATGTATTATGTTTGTTTCTCGACGTGGACCCTTATAGCCCGGTATTTAACGTCACCTTTAATCCCGCAGAAGGTGCACGCGCCAGCGTGAAACATCTTTACGATTTGGGGCATCGTCAATTTTGCTTGATCTCTGGCCCTGAAAATTCAGTACCCGCGCGGCTACGACTCAATACCTGGCGCGACACACTCGCTTCACTCCAACTGACGCCGCTGGCCATTCATTATGGTAGTTGGGACGCTCAAAGCGGCTATCTGGCGACGTTACAGATGCTACGTGAAACACCACAGGCGACCGCTCTTCTGGTAGCCAATGATCAGATGGCATTGGGGGCATTAAGCGCCTTACATCAACAAAAACGTAAAATCCCACAAGATATTTCTGTCATAGGCTATGACGACACCTATGAGAGTGCGTTTTTTGAACCTTCGCTAACGACCGTCGCAATCGACTTTGATTTACAAGGGAAAATTGCCGTTCAACAAATTCTACAGCCGGATGATGAACACGCGATGCTCCGCTCTTCTACCATCCTTCCCAGTCGCCTGGTCGTGCGTAACTCTGCTGGTCCCCTGCACTCACCACAGACTGATCTGATGAATATTGCTGAACACCTTCGCACACTGGCAGATGAGCTAACAAGAAAGGCATAAAAGTAATACGTTCTCATAAAAAGATTTAGTGATCTGTTTCGCTAAATCTTTTTTATTATCAGCAATAATTGTGATGTAAATCTCAAACATTCATTTAACACATTGCCTAATCATCGCGGTCAGGGTCAGAGTAAAAATGAAATTGTTAACGTATGACATTCCCGGAGATGCATACCAAAACAATAACCAGTAAGCACAGCTAATGCCTGTGCCAACGGTAAATGACCCAACGCCAGTGATTGAGGATATGGCTATGTTATTGCCCGGTAAACGTAATTATATTTTGCTCAGTATTTTCGATTTTCTGTACCTCTTCGCCTGGTCGGCAACGATGGCATTTTTTGTCATATGGACGACACAGCATCTGGAAATTACCGCCACACGCACAGGATTGCTTTATTCCGTTAATGCTTTCATTGCGTTATTAATGCAGCCGTTCTTCGGTTTCATCTCCGATAAATTTGGTCTTAAGAAACAACTCATCTGGATCCTCGTCGCATTATTACTTCCCGTAGGCCCATTCTTTATTTATGTGTATGCCCCGCTTCTGGTTCATAACTTCTGGCTGGGCGCTGTTTTGGGTGGCGTTTACCTGGGGATCATTTTTAATTCTGGCTGTGGCGTTCTGGATTCCTGGATAGATAAAGTTTCGCGCCGTTATCATTTTGAATATGGTCGCGTAAGAATGTGGGGCTCTCTGGGATGGGCTGCCGCCGCGTGGATTGTGGGTAAATACATTGATACCAGCCCTAATCTCTCTTTCTGGCTGGCAAGCTGTGCCATTGTGATCGCCGCAATCTGCTTTATGTTTACCAAAATTGAACTGACCGAGGCGGAAATTGAAAAAACCAATTCGCTGAAAGCTATCCATGCACTTGAACTGGCGAAAAATAGTCAGTTCTGGTTTTTATTGATGTTCACTCTGTTCGTAACGCAAATTTATGACACCTACGATCAACAATTCGCACAATATTTTTCGCTGCAATTTCCGACGCCAGAAGAAGGCAATCGCTGGTACGGAATTCTGGCTTCTGTCCAGGTCTGTGGAGAAACCTTATTTCTCTGTCTGATGCCGTGGTTTGTTAACCGCACTGGCGCCAAATGGGCATTGGTTATTGCCGGAACCATTATGTCGCTACGCATTGCCGGTTCTGCTATCCAACTGGGACCAGTGTGGATTGCGGCCGTTAAAATGATGCACGCCATCGAAAAACCACTGATCCTGGTGTCTGTGTTTAAATTTATCGCGGCTAACTTTGATCATAAACTCTCTTCGACGGTATACCTGCTGGTGCTTTTTGTGGCATCCATCGCCACGGCAATCTATTCACCCATTGCCGGCTATCTGTATGACACCATTGGCTTTGCTGAAACCTATCTCATCCTGGGGGCGATTGCCGGTTGCTTCACGATTATTTCGGTCTTTACGCTGCGGGACAAATCCAGCAGCCAGCCTGCGGAGGCGCTAACTGAAAACCCAGTAGCATGACAATCATTTGCGCCCCGATATTTGGGGCGTTTTCCTCACCTGTTGACCAGATTACGATACAAATTTTATCCAGAACTCTGTAGAATCCCTGCCCTGACCTTTCCTGTAACTGAATATTTTTTAAGCTATGAGCAAAGTAACTCCCCAGCCGAAAATCGGCTTTGTTTCCCTTGGCTGCCCGAAAAACCTTGTCGATTCAGAGCGCATTCTGACCGAACTGCGTACTGAAGGTTATGACGTTGTACCGAGCTATGACGACGCGGATATGGTGATCGTTAACACCTGCGGCTTTATTGACAGCGCGGTGCAAGAATCTCTGGAAGCCATTGGCGAAGCGTTGAATGAAAACGGCAAGGTGATTGTGACTGGTTGTCTGGGGGCAAAAGAAGATCAGATCCGCGAAGTCCACCCGAAAGTGCTGGAAATCACCGGGCCTCATAGCTACGAGCAGGTTCTGGAGCACGTTCATCATTACGTGCCAAAACCGAAACACAATCCGTTCCTGAGCCTGGTGCCGGAACAGGGTGTTAAGTTGACCCCACGTCATTATGCCTATCTGAAGATTTCCGAAGGTTGTAACCACCGCTGTACCTTCTGCATTATTCCTTCAATGCGCGGCGATCTGGTGAGCCGCCCGATTGGCGAAGTATTAAGCGAAGCGAAACGTCTGGTTGATGCGGGCGTTAAAGAGATTCTGGTGATTTCCCAGGATACTTCCGCCTATGGCGTAGATGTTAAACACCGTACTGGCTTCCACAACGGCGAGCCGGTAAAAACCAGCATGGTCAGCCTGTGCGAACAGTTATCGAAACTGGGGATCTGGACACGTCTGCACTACGTTTACCCTTATCCGCACGTGGATGACGTTATCCCGCTGATGGCTGAAGGCAAAATCCTGCCATATCTGGATATTCCGCTGCAGCATGCCAGCCCACGTATTCTCAAACTGATGAAGCGCCCGGGTTCGGTGGATCGCCAACTGGCGCGTATCAAAAAATGGCGTGAAATCTGCCCAGAACTGACCCTGCGTTCAACCTTTATTGTCGGCTTCCCTGGCGAGACGGAAGAAGATTTCCAGATGCTGCTCGACTTCCTGAAAGAAGCACGTCTGGATCGCGTTGGCTGCTTTAAATACAGCCCGGTTGAAGGCGCAGATGCCAATGCTCTGCCGGACCAGGTCCCGGAAGAAGTGAAAGAAGAACGCTGGAATCGCTTCATGCAACTGCAACAACAGATTTCCGCCGAGCGCCTGCAGGAGAAAGTTGGCCGTGAAATTCTGGTGATCATCGACGAAGTGGATGAAGAAGGCGCGATTGGCCGCAGTATGGCTGATGCGCCGGAAATCGACGGCGCGGTCTATCTCAACGGTGAAACCAACGTTAAGCCGGGCGAAATCCTGCGTGTGAAAGTCGAGCATGCCGATGAGTACGATTTGTGGGGTAGTCGGGTTTAATTAATGCCAGGCCGGGCAAATTTATTTTCCCGGCCTGCGAATAAACATTATTGCCAGCTAATCTGCGCCCTGCCGTTTTTCTTGCTCTTATACAGTCGCTCATCTGCCAACATTTTCAGCCGTTCAACGGTGGTACATTCATTTGAATGTGCTACGCCGATGCTGGTGCTTAAATTAATGCTCCCCACCTGGAAATGAACGATTTCTTTTAATATCGATAGCAACTCTTCCAGCGTTCCACCTGTATAAATCACCGCAAATTCGTCGCCGCCAAAACGATAGACTTTGCCTTTATCCACCGGAATTTGTGATTTAAGGATTTTCACAACCTTAATCAACACTTCATCGCCCAACAAATGGCCGAAGGTGTCGTTAATGTTCTTGAATTTATCGACGTCAAACAGGCACAAATATCCGCCTTTTTCCGGCAAGGCTTTTAAGTCTTCGTCAAAGGATTTTCTGCCCATCGCTTTGGTCAGGTCGTCAAGAAACGCTGAGTTATACATGCTGTAGAGTTTTTTGACATCCGCCGCCGAGAAGAAAAGCCCACCGTCCAACACGCGGTCAAAATGGTTATTAATAATGGCTTCTTTTTCAACAATGCCCCGATTGATCACTCTGCGTACCAGATAGAGGCAGCTGGCCCCTGATATAGCTGCCACCAATGCTGCAAAGAAGATGATCAACGTACATACCTGAAAATAAACGTCTTTTTTATAGGCAAACACATACAATCCTGTCGGTAAATAGGAGAAGTGCTCCATCGCTTCCGAAACAGTGAAGATGGCATTTTTGGCGTTATATTCATCACCAGTAACCGGTTTGCCATTCTTAAAAAGTGAGAACATCAGGTTATCGCTGTCCATTACCAGTGATTTTGACAGTAAAGAAAAGCGCTCCAGCCCAAGCAAAAATATCAGACTACGATTATGGCTAACCGGGTAGAGATAATAGACGAAGGTTTTACCGTCAAAAGAGATAAACCCCGTATTCTTAACATGCAAATACTTAACCACCTGCATGATATTTGTACAATAGTTATTCTCGTACTCCTTTACCTGAATACATTCATCACTGGAAATCAGATAAGGCCCAACATCATACAAATAAGAAGGAGAAATCGAATCGGCATAGGCTGTGCGTAAGCCAACCAGCAATTGTTCTTCCGTAGGATTTAGCGTATTGATGAGATCAATTGCCACACTACGCCGATATTCAGCAATATTTGCCACCGCAAAAGCAGTATCAATAACGGACTGTTTCAGGCCATACACCCGTTCTTTCACCATTTGAGTGTAGATCCCGCAGGCAACTGCCGAAATCATAATAAAAATCAGCAGACTGACTGTAAGTACGAATTTATTGATTCTGGACATACCTAAACTACTCTTTTACTAACTTTCCACTTTTATCCCAGGCAGAGAATGGCATAGGCTTCTGGTACAGATACCCTTGGGCCTGAACACAGCCTAATTTCATTAATTCACGCGCAACCTCTTCGCTCTCAACGCCTTCTGCAATCACCGGAATCTGGTTATAGCGTGCCAGGTCGAAGATAATGCGTACAATTTTTCCCGCGGTGCCGAAAATATCGCCGGTAAATTGTGAATCTACTTTTATGCTGTCAGGGTTAATTTCATAAAAACGTTTCAGGTTTGACAGCCCTGTGCCAAAGTCATCAATCGATATCCCTACCCCTTGTTTACGCAGTTGTGCAATATTGAGATAAAAATGTTCATTAATTCGTTCGATCACTGTTTCAGTGATCTCAATACAGATGCTATTTGCCTGCAGATCATGCTCTTTCATGATAGTTGTAAAATGCTCATGAAAGTGTGGTTCGTTTAGCTGCCAGGGTGACACATTAATATGCAGTAAGAAACCGTCCTTCAGGGTCGCACGCTGGCTAAAATGCCTGAATTCACGCATTGCGGTTTTAATAATTTGATAGCCAAGCTCATTGATAAACCCAATATCTTCAGCAATCGTAACAAACTTCAGCGGTGAGATTATTCCTCGTTCCGCAGAGATCCAGCGGCATAATGCTTCTGCGCCGACAATGTCTCTGGTTTTCATATCAACAATCGGTTGATAGACTAAAAATAGTTCGCCTATTTCCATTGCATGGCGAATGTTACGCGCAATCCAGATATTCTCTTCAATTTCGTTGAGTTTCGCGTCATCACAGAAAATAAACTCAGAGAACATATGGTCACGGACACTGGAAATCGCCAGTTTCAGCTTTTCGGCATAACTCCAGGCGTTTTCACCCTTCAACGGTTCACAAATGGCAGATTTGTGTATGCGCAGATTGCGATAACCAAAGCTGCTGTCGAAATCATTTACCATCGCTATTTTGCGGGTAAAGGTCTGTACATTTTCCCGGCATAATAATAAATAGAGATCGGCATTGAATGTCACTATATCGCAGCATTGCGCATATTTCTCGGCAATTCGCTGACACAGTTTCCTGACGATTTTATTGCGTTCCTCGACGCCAAACACAGCTTCGACGGCTTCCAGCCCGCACAGTTTGATGATCCCGACAGCCAGATACTGGCTATTATTAGATTCAATAATCGCCATGTTTTTGATAAATCCACTCTCCTGATCGTAGGAGATTAGCGAGAGCAGTTTATTCGAACGTTCAACTTCGGCGTCTTTCATTTCCGCTATGGAATTTTTGATGCTGATAATCTCTTTCGCATCGCCTTCACGGATTTTCAATGCCTGCATTTGTTCAGAAGAATCGGGCAAAAACTCCAGCGTATTGACCAGTTCTGTCATTTCGGAAAATTGTCGACGAAACACACGCGTGGTCATTAAATAAACCAGTAGCAATACGATAATAATAAACACAAATGGTAGATAAAAGAATTTATCTGATGCGTTAAATAAATTCCCCGTAGGATAATAAAAATATATTTCGAACAACGAGTTATTTGGAACTTCTGATGTTCTTGCGATATATTCCGTGTCGAAAGAATCAATAATGTTATAGTTTCCTTCGCTATTATAAATAATCAGTTTTTCGCGGGCGAGTTGGTTTTTGGCGATGATCTCATGGCCTTGTTTCAAAAACAGTACTTCATCATTCGAACTGATTTGATCAAGATATTCATTCAGATAGCGCCAGTTTAAGTCGACATGAATCTTATTCACCGCCAGTAAGTCACGGTCTTTGCCATTAATTCGTAGGGTAAAAGAGATACACTTTTTCCCTGGCCGATCAAAGCAGTTGTAGGCCGGATTCCAGCTACTACCCGAGTCGTCTGATGCCACCGACCAGGGCCGCTGGGACGGGTTAAAGTCGGCAAAGATGACGCGTCCTGCCTCATCGACAAGTGGCCCATTTACTTTTTCCTGATGGTAAACAATGATTTTATCATTCGCCCGACGGGTAAAGAGATAATATTTATCATCATCCAGCACCAATCCTACCGTATCCAGAAATGGCATCATTTCCATTTTCAGAATGACGGCACGTTTAATCTCCTCACTGTTTTTCAATAAATACAGTGAATCCTTTAACGTTAAGGCAGCACGCTCAATATCTTTAAAAAAATAACCTACATTTTTTTGAATAAGTTCAAAGCGGCTATCGGCACGTTTTACCGCCCTTTCCGATACCAACTGATAGTTAATGATGAAAAAAAGACCAATAAATGACAGCGTAGCCAACAAAAATAAAATAATCAGTCTTATCTTTATTTTTTCGTATAAACTAAGCATGTTAATACACGTAACAAAATAACTATCAGTACGCTACTTCGCTGCATAAATAGACTTTTACAGCAGCATATTTACCCAATTACCTGATTCTACAAAATCGACAGAAAGTTACAACATTTGCGTATAGCAATAATTTCCTATGACGCCATTACATTTTTAAGCAATATTCTGCCGTGGCTATGCTTTAATTTTCGGGTCCAGCGCGTCGCGTAAGCCATCGCCCAGCAAGTTGAAAGCCAGCACTGTCAGGAAGATAGCGAGTGCCGGGAAAACCGCCACATGCGGCGCGATGACCATATCCGCTCGCGCTTCATTGAGCATAGCCCCCCATTCTGGTGTCGGCGGCTGCGCCCCCAGGCCGAGAAATGAAAGGCTGGCAGCCGAGATGATCGAAGTGCCAATACGCATTGTGAAAAAGACGACAATGGAAGAGACAGTCCCGGGCAAGATATGGCGCAACAAGATGGTCATGTCGCTGGCACCAATACTGCGCGCTGATTCAATAAAAGTTTGCTGTTTCAACACCAGCGTGTTGCCACGCACCAGACGGGCAAAAGCCGGAATGGAAAAGATGGCGACTGCGATAATTACGTTGGCAATACCGCTTCCTAACACCGCAACGACAGCAATCGCCAGTAATATGCCAGGGAAAGCAAACAGCACATCGCAAATACGCATAATCAATCGGTCCCACCAGCCTTCGTAATATCCCGCCAGTAAACCCAATAGCGTACCGATCGCCGCGCCAATAAAGACAGCAAACACACCCGCCGCCAGCGAGATTTGCGCGCCGACCAGAACACGGCTGAAAATATCACGCCCCAGCGAGTCGACACCAAACCAGTGTTGCAAAGAAGGGCCGTTATTCAGGTTGTCATAATCGAAAAAATTTTCGGCATCATAGGGGGCGATCCAACGGGCAAAAATTGCCACCACAATCAGCAAAATGACGAACAGTGCGGCGGCCATCGCCATATGCTGACGACGAAAACGTCGCCAGAACTCATGCCACGGTGTACGTACCTGATCAGGTTTTACCAGTGGCATAGCGTTTAACACCGCCTGACGTCGCCAGTTAAATAGTCGCATCCTTACTTGTACCTGATAGCCGGGTTAATGGCGGCATAAAGCACATCCACCACTAAGTTGATAAGAATAAACTCCAGCGAGAAGAGCAGAATTTCTGCCTGAATCACCGGGTAATCACGCATTTCTACCGAATCGACCAGTAAACGCCCAAGTCCGGGCCAGTTAAATACTTTCTCCACCACGATAGAGCCACCGAGCAAAAAGCCAAACTGCAATCCCATCATGGTGACCACCGGGATCATGGCGTTGCGTAAACCATGCTTGAGGACAACCCAGGTTTCGCTTACCCCTTTTGCCCTCGCGGTACGCATATAATCTTCATTTAAAACGTCAACAAACGAGGCACGGGTAAAACGCGCCATCACTGCCGCCACCGCCGCGCCGAGCGTCAGAGAAGGTAATATGTAGTGCTGCCAACTGTCTGCACCTACGGTAGGCAACCAGCCCAGTTCAACAGAGAAAACCTGAATCAGCAGTATTCCGAGCGCAAATGCCGGAAATGAAATCCCTGATACCGCGATGGTCATACTTAATCGATCCGGCCAACGGTTACGCCAGACGGCGGCGATAATACCCGCCGCCATGCCGAACAGCACCGCCCAGACCATACTGGTTATGGTCAACCACAGCGTAGGCATGAAACGGCTGGCGATCTCCTCGGCAACCGGACGACGCGACACCATCGACAGACCAAAATCCCCCTGCACGGCATTGCTGATATAGTGCCAGAACTGGTGATACAGCGGCTGATCCAGCCCCAGTTGCTGACGCACCAGTTCGATGACCTGCGCATCGGCTTCTGGACCGGCAATCAATCGCGCCGGGTCGCCGGGTAGCATATGGACAAACAAAAACACCAGCACTGAGACAATAAACAGCGTCGGAATCAGCCCCAGCAAGCGTTTGATAACGTAATTAAGCATTCCTCTCCCTGCGTTGCTTATTGCAAATCCGCATCTTCAAAGCTAAAGCCAGTGTCCGGCATAATCCAAAAACCGCTCAGTTTTTTGCTGTGTGCCGACACCAGTTTTTCTACCACCAGCGGGATCCACGGCGACTCTTGCCAGATGGTATCCTGCGCCGCCTTATACAAGCGCGCCTTTTCCGCCGGATCGTTGGTTTTCAGCGCCAGGGCAAGCTCGTCATCCACCTGCTTATTGCTGTAAAACGCAGTATTAAACAGCGTCGGTGGCCAGTTCTGCGAGGCGAACAGTGGCGATAGCGCCCAGTCAGCTTCACCGGTCGAGGCCGACCAGCCAGTATAGAACATTCGCACGCCGCTCTCTTTCTGCCCTTTACCTTCCACTTCTGCCGCCCGCTGCCCGGCATCCATCGCCGTCACCTGGGCTTTAATCCCCACCTGCGCTAGCTGTTGCTGGGTAAATTGCAGCACTTTCTGCGCGGTACTGTGATTATGTGATGACCACAAGGTGGTACTGAAACCGTTGGGATATCCCGCCTCTTTTAATAGTTCGCGCGCTTTAGCCGGATCGTAAGGCCACGGTTTATAACTTTGCGCGTAAGCAATACTCGGTGGCACCACACCAGTGGCAGGAACTGCATACCCCGCGAAGGCCACTTTCACCAGTGCCTGACGGTTGATGGCGTAATTCAGCGCCTCACGCACTTTTGGGTTATCAAATGGTTTCTGCGTCACGTTCATACTGATATAACGCTGCATAATCGACGGGCTGGCCATCAGCTCGATATTTTTGTTCTTGTCCAGTAGCGCAGCTTGTTCATAAGGGATGGGGAAAGCAAACTGCGCTTCACCGGTTTGCAGCATTGCCGCGCGGGTATTGTTGTCCGCCACCGGACGCCAGGTGATGCTGTCCAGTTTGGGCAAGCCTGGCTGCCAGTAACCCGCGAATTTTTTAACCTTCACAAAATCGGTCTGGTTCCAGGTATCCAGTTCATACGGTCCAGTTCCGACCGGATGAAAACCAATCTCCTTGCCATATTTTTCCAGCGCCGCCGGTGAAATCATCGCGGTCGCCGGGTGAGCGAGGATGTTAATAAACGCGGAGAACGGTTGCTTGAGCGTAATCTTCACCGTTGTCGGATCGACCGCTTCAGTTTTGGCAATATTTTTGTACAGGTTATAGCGTTTTAGATGATTTGCCGGATCGCTGGCTCGGTCCAGATTCGCTTTGACGGCTGCGGCGTTAAAGTCGGTGCCGTCCTGGAACTTAATCCCTTCGCGCAATTTCACGGTGTAAGTGAGGCCGTCATCGGAAACGGTATAACTCTCCGCCAGCACGTTTTTCAGTTTCATCTCTTTATCCAGACCGAACAGCCCCTGATAAAAAGATTTCGCTACGGCCTGAGATAACGTGTCATTCGCATCATAGGGATCGAGCGTAGTGAAGTTCGATCCCACTGCCACAACCACATCTTTGGCAGCGAATGCACAAGGTGCCATCAACGCTGCGGCAATGCTCAGCGCCACTAACCCACTACGGTGTACAGCTCTTGCCATTTTATTCTCCGCCTGAATGTTATCTACGCAAAAATGCGTACTCTGATTGTGGTTGTGCGACGTAATGCCCTGGCCCGACGCATTGCAACGAGACGGCTGCAACCTCTTCTCCACGCAGATGAATATTGCTGGGAAGATCGTCCGATAGCAGTACGCGCTGTGGCCGCAGTCGGGACGGTTCAGCAACCGGAACTGCCGCCAGTAATTTACGTGTATAAGGGTGCTGCGGATTTTCAAAGACCGCGCGCCGTGGACCAATTTCAACGATTTGCCCGAGATACATCACCGCCACACGATGACTAATCCGCTCCACCACGGCCATATCGTGGGAGATAAACAGAAAGGCGATGCCCAAATCACGCTGGAGATCGAGCAACAAGTTGATGATTTGCCCACGGATAGAAACATCCAGCGCCGAGACGGCTTCATCGGCAATGATCACTTTTGGATTCAATGCCAACGCGCGAGCAATGCAGATGCGCTGACGCTGACCACCGGAAAACTCATGCGGGTAACGCCACGCATGTTCAGGTAACAGGCCAACGCGTTCCAGCAACCACGCAACGCGTGCAGCAGCTTCTTTACCTTGCAATAAACCGTGTACGCGCAGCGGTTCAACAATCGAATCACCAATGGTCTGTCGTGGATCCAGCGAGGCGTAAGGATCCTGAAAAATAAACTGGATGTCGCGACGCAATGCCTGAAGTTTGCCTGGTGAAAGGGTATCGATTCGCTGCCCTTTGAAGATGATTTCGCCGCCCAGGGATTCAACCAGGCGCAGCAACGCCCTACCGGTGGTTGATTTGCCACTCCCGGACTCTCCCACCAGCGACAACGTTTCGCCCGGCCAGAGATCAAAACTGACCTTCTCAACCGCATGCACTTCTCGCGTAACGCGATTCAGTAAGCCACTACGTAAAGGGAAACGGGTCACCAGATTACGCACCTGTAAAACAGGGTCGCCATCAACCACCGTTTTCTGCTCGACAGGTCGTTCCTGTTTAGCCGGATCTTCAAGCGATATCAGCGGGAAACGGCGAGGATAATCTTGCCCTTTCATCGCCCCCAACTGCGGCACGGCAGCCAACAGCGCGCGGGTATAAGGATGCTGTGGCGCATGAAAAATCTCTTCAACGCTGCCCGTTTCGACCGCTTCGCCCTGATACATCACCAGCACCCGATCGGCAATCTCTGCCACCACGCCCATGTCGTGAGTGATAAAGATGACGCCCATCGACATCTCTTTTTGCAATACTTTGATTAATTGCAGGATCTGCGCCTGAATGGTGACATCCAGTGCGGTGGTCGGTTCATCCGCAATCAGCACCGCCGGACGACATGACAGCGCCATTGCAATCATCACTCGCTGGCGCATCCCGCCGGAGAGTTGATGCGGATAACGGGAAAGAATGGTTTGGGCTTCCGGGATGCGAACCTGATCCAGCATCCGCTTCGCCTCTACCATCGCCTGTTCACGACTGGCGTTTTGATGCAAACGGATAGACTCGGCAATCTGTTCACCCACGGTAAATACCGGATTTAGCGACGTCATTGGCTCCTGGAAAATCATCGCCATATCCGCACCGCGTATATGCTGCATTTGCCGGGAGTTCTGCTCACTAAGCTCAATCACCTCACGACTGCGGCGCCGCAACAGCATTTTATCGCACTGCACCAGCCCCCCCGCCTGTTCTAACAGACGCATCAATGCCAGTGCTGTGACAGATTTACCGGACCCGGATTCCCCGACAATGGCCAGCGTCTCGCCGCGTCGCAGCCGAAAAGAAAGATTGCGCACCGCAGCCACTTTCTGCTGGTCCTGCATAAAGGCAATGTTGAGATTATCGACCGCCAGGACATCACCGGCATCAAGTTCATCACTGTGTGGCAACGGTGTCCCCTTTTTCGCGGTAGATACCAGTGGTTGGTGTATCGCCTGCATAGCCCCAGGCGCGATACATTCCTTCGGTGTTAAACGGTAGTGCGACGTTACCTTCGTGGTCGATAGCGATTAAGCCACCGCTGCCGCCAAGCGCAGGGAGTTTTTCCATCACCACCCGCTCGCAGGCTTCCGCGAGGCTTAGACCGCCATAATCCATTAACGCACTGATGTCATATGCCGCCAGCGCGCGGATGAAGACTTCGCCCGTACCGGTACAAGAAACCGCCACACTGGCGTTATTGGCGTAGCATCCGGCACCCACTAAGGGACTATCGCCCACTCGTCCGGGTAATTTATTGGTCATTCCGCCCGTGGACGTGGCGGCCGCCAGATTGCCGTGTAAATCCAAAGCCACGGCCCCCACGGTGCCCATTTTTTGTTTTTCATCCAGCGGAGCGCCGCTATGGTCGAGGACGGTTTCCCCTTCCTCGCGCGCTGCCAGTAGTTGTTCATAACGCAAAGGCGTGGAGAAAATCTCCGGCGAGACGCGCTCCATGCCATGAGAAAAAGCAAAGTTTTCCGCCCCCTCGCCAATCATCATCACATGCGGGCTTTGCTCCATCACCAGCCGGGCGGCAAGAACCGGATTACGCAGATGATTAATGCCCGCCACCGCCCCCGCTTTCAGTGTGTTGCCATCCATCACGCAGGCGTCCAGTTCATGCGTTTCATCACGCGTAAAGACGGCGCCAATTCCGGCGTTAAAGAGCGGACACTCTTCCAGCAAGCGCACCGCTTCTGTCACCACATCCAGCGCGCTTTCACCCGCTTCGAGCATTTGCTGTCCGGTTTCAACAATGGCAGACAGCGCCTCAATGTAGCGTAATTCCTGTTGCAGACTCATCTGTGCGCGGCTAATTGCGCCTGCGCCGCCGTGGATTGCAATGACTGCTTTGCCCATAGTCTTCGTCCATTAAGGGTGGCTCGCCACTTTTGCTATAAATATCAGAATTTTTATGAATTACTCATTCAATTTTTGAATATAGAAAGATGTATATGGCATGTAAAGGCGAGCGTCTGCTCTACGACCGAGGTGGCATACAGTCTGTGGCGTTTTTCTGACATAATAGGCAAATTCGATTTTGCCTCCGCAGGAGTGTTTTCATGGAATTTACCACCGGATTGATGTCGCTCGACACCGCGCTTAATGAGATGCTTTCTCGCGTTACCCCACTGACCGCCCAGGAAACGCTACCACTGGTACAGTGTTTTGGTCGTATTCTGGCGAGCGATGTGGTTTCGCCGCTGGATGTCCCAGGGTTTGATAACTCCGCAATGGACGGTTACGCGGTACGTTTGGCCGATATCACCTCCGGGCAACCGCTGCCCGTTGCCGGGAAGTCGTTTGCCGGTCAGCCTTATCATGGCGAGTGGCCCGCTGGCACCTGCATCCGCATTATGACTGGCGCACCAGTACCGGAAGGCTGCGAAGCGGTGGTGATGCAGGAACAGACTGAACAAACGGATAATGGCGTGCGTTTTACTGCTGAAGTGCGTAGCGGGCAAAATATTCGCCGTCGCGGTGAAGATATCTCTGCGGGCGCGGTTGTTTTCCCGGCGGGGACTCGCCTGACTACCGCTGAACTGCCAGTGATTGCTTCGCTAGGGATTGCCGACGTTCCGGTGATTCGTAAAGTGCGAGTGGCGCTATTTTCCACGGGTGATGAGTTACAGTTACCCGGTCAGCCTCTGGGCGACGGGCAAATTTACGATACCAACCGCCTCGCGGTGCATTTGATGTTAGAACAGCTGGGTTGTGAAGTAATCAACCTAGGGATTATTCGCGACGATCCACATGCCCTGCGCGCCGCATTTATTGAAGCCGACAGCCAGGCGGATGTGGTGATCAGTTCCGGGGGTGTTTCGGTTGGTGAGGCGGATTACACCAAAACCATTCTCGAAGAACTGGGCGAAATTGCTTTCTGGAAGCTGGCGATTAAACCAGGTAAACCGTTCGCGTTCGGTAAACTCAGCAATAGCTGGTTCTGCGGCCTGCCGGGCAACCCGGTTTCAGCGACGCTGACCTTCTATCAATTGGTACAACCTTTGCTGGCCAAATTAAGCGGCAATACCGCCAGTGGCCTGCCCGCGCGCCAGCGCGTACGCACGGCATCGCGTCTCAAGAAATCCCCTGGACGTCTTGATTTCCAGCGCGGCGTGCTGCAACGCAACGCCGACGGCGAGCTGGAAGTCACGACCACCGGGCATCAGGGTTCACATATATTTAGCTCCTTTAGCCTCGGCAACTGCTTTATCGTGCTGGAGCGCGATCGCGGCAATGTTGAAGCGGGCGAATGGGTGGAAGTCGAGCCATTTAACGCGTTGTTCGGAGGCCTGTAATGGCGGAACTCAGCGATCAGGAGATGCTGCGCTACAATCGGCAAATCATCCTGCGTGGTTTTGATTTTGACGGTCAGGAGGCGCTAAAAGATTCTCGTGTGCTGGTAGTGGGCCTGGGCGGCCTCGGCTGTGCGGCCTCGCAATATCTGGCAAGCGCCGGTGTCGGCAACCTGACGCTGCTCGACTTCGACACGGTTTCGCTCTCAAATTTACAGCGCCAGACGCTGCACAGTGATGCTACGGTCGGGCAACCGAAGGTAGAATCAGCCCGTGACGCACTGGCACGGATCAATCCACATATCGCGATTACGCCGGTAAACGCGTTGCTTGATGACGCTGAACTTGCTGCGATGATTGCTGAACACAATCTGGTGCTCGACTGTACGGATAACGTTTCGGTACGTAATCAACTGAACTCGGGCTGTTTTGCCGCGAAGGTGCCGCTGGTTTCCGGCGCGGCAATTCGTATGGAAGGGCAAATCACGGTCTTTACTTATCAGGACGGTGAGCCGTGCTATCGCTGCCTTAGCCGTTTGTTTGGCGAGAACGCGCTAACCTGCGTGGAAGCAGGCGTAATGGCACCGTTGATTGGGGTGATTGGTTCGTTGCAGGCAATGGAAGCGATAAAACTGCTGGCAGGTTATGGCAAACCCGCCAGCGGTAAAATCGTAATGTACGATGCGATGACCTGTCAGTTTCGCGAAATGAAACTGATGCGTAATCCGGGGTGTGAGGTGTGCGGGCATTAATTGTCGCCATAGACGCGGTAGGCGTCGTATCAGGCATTTACTCCAGACGCCAGATGCGGCGTGAACGCCTTATCTGGCCTACGGTTCGGGTACGCATTTCCAGGCCTGATAAGACACGGCAGGCATCGGTGCACTCTGCCACGTCATCAGCAAGTTATGAGGATGACAAGCGCCCGGTTAAATCGATGTTCTGCCAAACGCCCCCTGCCAGTCCTGCTCAAACTTCGCCACTGCGGCATCAACTGCCGGATAGCTAATCATCTGTTGCGCGACATCCAGCGGCAGTGTGATTGATTCGCATCCTGCCAGTAAGCAGTCCAGCGCCTGACGCGGGGTTTTGAAACTGGCTGCCAGCACTTTCGCCTGTGGCGCATGCATTTTCAGTAACTGGTGTAAGTCGGTCACCGTCTGAATACCACTTCCGCCCTGAGCATCAATTCGGTTGACGTAAGGCGCAACATACTCCGCACCCGCCAGCGCCGACAGCAGCCCTTGCGCCGCGCCATACACCGCCGTACCCAGCGTCGGAATACCTTCCGCTTTTAATAGCTTAATCGCTGCCAACCCCTCGGCAGTCACAGGTACTTTAACCACGATATCCGCAATAATAGAACGCAGTTTACGCGCATCGTTCACCATACCTTCAGCAGTAGTAGACATGACCTGGGCAAACAAACGCCCCTGTCCGCCCATCGCCTCATGTAACTCAGGAAGTAAAACTTCCAGAGGCTTCTTACCTGCCGCCACAATACTTGGATTAGTGGTCACACCCGCCAACGGAAAAACACGAGCCAGCGTCTTCACTGCGGCGACGTCTGAAGTATCCAGATACAGTTCCATAGTCATCCTCTAAATCTACTTTTGTATGAAATCAGACTATCACGAAAAAACTCTCTGAACAGTTGATGCACATCAATCTAACTTTCATTCGAAAGTATTTTAATGTTTGAACGAAAAAGAGGGGCATCTATGATTTTCAACATTCAGCGCTATTCGACCCACGACGGTCCCGGTATCCGCACGGTAGTTTTCCTTAAGGGGTGCTCGCTGGGCTGCCGCTGGTGTCAGAACCCGGAAAGCCGCGCCCGCACGCAGGACCTGCTATATGACGCGCGTCTGTGCCTGGAAGGCTGCGAACTATGCTCAAAGACCGCGCCGGAAGTGATTGAGCGCGCGCTGAATGGTTTACTCATTCACAGGGAAAAGTTAACGCCTGAACATCTGACGGTGCTGACCGACTGCTGTCCGACTCAGGCATTAACCGTGTGTGGTGAAGCGAAAAGCGTTGAGGAGATCATGGCGACCGTTCTGCGCGATAAACCGTTTTACGATCGCAGCGGCGGCGGCTTAACGCTTTCTGGTGGTGAGCCGTTTATGCAGCCGGAAATGGCGACGGCGCTGCTGCAAGCCAGCCACGAGGCCGGTATTCATACTGCGGTAGAAACCTGTCTGCATGTGCCGTGGAAATATATCGCCCCTTCTCTGCCCTATATCGATCTGTTTCTTGCCGATTTAAAACACGTTGCCGACGCGCCGTTTAAACAGTGGACCGACGGCAGCGCCGCCAGAGTGCTGGATAACCTGAAAAAACTCGCCGCAGCGGGCAAAAAAATCATCATTCGCGTGCCGCTGATTCAGGGCTTTAATGCCGACGAAACCTCTGTAAAAGCCATTACCGATTTTGCCGCCAGTGAACTGCACGTTAACGAAATCCATTTCCTGCCCTACCACACGCTGGGCATCAACAAATATCACTTACTTAATCTGCCCTATGACGCCCCGGAAAAACCGCTTGATGCGCCAGAACTGCTCGACTTTGCCCAGCAGTATGCCTGCCAGAAAGGGTTAACCGCGACCTTACGAGGATAACAATCATGACAACACTGAAACTGGACACCCTCAGCGACCGCATTAAAGCGCACAAAAATGCGCTGGTGCATATTGTGAAACCGCCGGTCTGTACCGAGCGCGCACAGCACTATACTGAGATGTATCAACAACATCTCGACAAGCCAATCCCGGTACGTCGCGCGCTGGCGCTGGCGCACCACCTGGCTAATCGCACCATCTGGATCAAACACGATGAGTTAATCATCGGCAACCAGGCCAGTGAAGTCCGTGCCGCGCCGATCTTCCCGGAATATACCGTCTCCTGGATCGAAAAAGAGATTGATGATCTGGCGGATCGTCCGGGTGCTGGTTTTGCGGTGAGCGAAGAGAACAAACGTGTTCTGCATGAAGTGTGCCCGTGGTGGCGCGGTCAGACCGTACAGGATCGCTGCTATGGCATGTTTACCGATGAGCAAAAAGGCCTGCTGGCGACCGGCATCATTAAAGCGGAGGGCAATATGACCTCCGGCGATGCGCACCTGGCGGTGAATTTCCCGCTGCTGCTGGAAAAAGGGCTTGATGGTCTGCGCGAGAAAGTGGCAGAGCGTCGCTCGCGCATCAACTTGACAGTGCTGGAAGATTTGCACGGCGAGCAGTTCCTGAAAGCGATTGATATCGTACTGGTGGCAGTCAGTGAACACATTGAACGTTTCGCTGCCCTGGCGCGTGAAATGGCCGCCACCGAATCTCGCGAAAGTCGTCGTGATGAACTGCTGGCGATGGCAGAAAACTGCGACATCATCGCCCACCAGCCGCCGCAAACTTTCTGGCAGGCGCTGCAACTGTGCTACTTCATCCAGTTGATTTTGCAGATCGAATCTAACGGTCACTCGGTGTCGTTTGGTCGTATGGATCAGTATCTCTATCCGTACTATCGCCACGACGTTGAACTCAACCAGACGCTGGATCGCGAACACGCTATCGAGATGCTGCATAGCTGCTGGCTGAAACTGCTGGAAGTGAACAAGATCCGCTCCGGCTCGCACTCAAAAGCCTCTGCGGGAAGTCCGCTGTATCAGAACGTCACCATTGGCGGGCAAAATCTGGTTGATGGTCAGCCGATGGACGCAGTGAATCCACTCTCTTACGCAATCCTCGAATCTTGCGGTCGCCTGCGTTCGACTCAGCCTAACCTCAGCGTGCGTTACCATGCGGGAATGAGCAACGATTTCCTCGATGCCTGTGTGCAGGTGATCCGCTGCGGCTTCGGGATGCCTGCGTTCAACAACGACGAAATCGTGATTCCGGAATTTATTAAACTCGGTATTGAACCGCAGGACGCTTACGACTACGCAGCGATTGGTTGTATCGAAACCGCCGTCGGCGGTAAATGGGGCTATCGCTGCACCGGCATGAGCTTTATCAACTTCGCTCGCGTGATGCTGGCGGCGCTGGAAGGTGGTCGTGATGCCACCAGCGGCAAAGTGTTCCTGCCACAAGAAAAAGCGTTGTCAGCGGGTAACTTCGACAACTTCGATGAAGTCATGGACGCGTGGGATACGCAAATCCGTTACTACACCCGCAAATCAATCGAAATCGAATATGTGGTCGACACCATGCTGGAAGAGAACGTGCACGATATTCTCTGCTCGGCGCTGGTGGATGACTGTATTGAGCGAGCGAAAAGTATCAAGCAAGGCGGCGCGAAATATGACTGGGTATCTGGCTTACAGGTCGGAATTGCTAACCTCGGCAACAGCCTGGCGGCAGTGAAGAAACTGGTATTTGAACAGGGCACGATTGGTCAGCAACAACTGGCTGCCGCACTGGCGGAAGACTTCGACGGTCTGACTCACGAGCAGTTGCGTCAGCGTCTGATTAACGGCGCGCCGAAGTACGGCAATGATGACGATACTGTCGATACGCTGCTGGCTCGTGCTTATCAGACCTATATCGACGAACTGAAGCAGTACCATAACCCACGCTACGGTCGTGGCCCGATCGGCGGCAATTATTACGCAGGTACATCATCTATTTCCGCCAACGTACCATTCGGCGCACAGACCATGGCAACGCCGGACGGGCGTAAAGCGCATACCCCGCTGGCAGAAGGCGCAAGCCCGGCCTCCGGTACCGACCATCTCGGCCCAACGGCGGTCATTGGCTCGGTGGGTAAACTGCCTACCGCAGCGATTCTCGGCGGTGTGTTGCTCAACCAGAAACTGAACCCGGCGACGCTGGAGAACGAATCTGACAAGCAGAAACTGATGATCCTGCTGCGCACCTTCTTCGAAGTACATAAAGGCTGGCACATTCAGTACAACATCGTTTCCCGCGAAACATTGCTGGAAGCGAAAAAACATCCGGATCAATACCGCGATCTGGTGGTGCGCGTAGCAGGTTATTCCGCCTTCTTCACCGCGCTCTCTCCAGACGCACAGGACGATATCATCGCCCGTACCGAACATATGCTGTAATCCCCTCAGCCCGGCGGCGGCGTCGCCGGGCCATATCATTCATGGTATCAATTTCTCGCTCAATTACATTCGAAATAAATTTGTGCCCTGCGTCACATTGTTATTACACTGTGGCGGTTTGCATTCATTGCCAGGAGCACTTCTATGAGCGTAAAAGTTATCGTCACAGACATGGACGGTACTTTTCTAAACGACGCCAAAACGTACAATCATGAGCGTTTTATGGCGCAGTATCAGGAACTGAAAAAGCGCGATATTGAGTTCGTTGTCGCCAGCGGTAACCAATATTACCAGCTCATTTCCTTCTTCCCTGAGCTAAAAGATGAAATCTCTTTTGTTGCAGAAAACGGCGCTCTGGTTTACGAACACGGCAAGCAGCTTTTTCACGGCGAACTGACCCGACATGAATCGCGGATTGTTATTGGCGAGTTATTGAAAGATAAACAACTGAATTTTGTTGCCTGCGGTCTGCAAAGTGCTTACATCAGTGAAAATGCCCCGGAATCATTCGTTGCATTGATGGCAAAACACTACCATCGCCTGAAACCTGTAAAGGATTACCAGGACATTGACGACGTACTGTTCAAGTTTTCTCTGAACCTGCCGGATGAACAGATCCCACAGGTGATAGACAAACTGCACATTGCACTCGACGGCATTATGAAACCGGTGACCAGTGGTTTTGGGTTTATTGACCTGATTATACCTGGCCTGCATAAAGCGAACGGTATTTCACGGTTGATAAAACGCTGGGATTTGTCGCCGCAAAATGTAGTGGCAATTGGTGACAGCGGTAACGACGCCGAAATGTTAAAAATGGCGCATTACTCTTTTGCAATGGGCAATGCTGCTGAAAGTATTAAACAAATCGCTCATTACGCTACGGATGACAATAATCATGAAGGCGCGCTGAATGTAATTCAGGCGGTGCTGGATAACATCGCTCCTTTCAATAGTTGATTTTCCCCCGGGCCGGAGTGACCACTTCGGCCTCTCGCCTTTTTGCTCGCTTTGTGCGGTGACTCAAGATCTTTATCTTGCGTTAACTTATTTTTAACTTAAAGTATCAATCGTAATCATTTTACTTTCGAACGAAAGATGAGAGGTTGATATGACTTTTTCCTGTGAGACGCTGCCCACAGATGCGAAAGCGGCTATCCGAGAAATGAAAGCTGCGCTGCGGGAACAGCTCGGTGATGTACAACAGGTTTTCGATACACTCTCTGCAAAAATCGAAACGCGTGTTGCTGAAATCGATGCCCTAAAAGCGCAAGGGTTGCCGGTTTGGCCAGAAGTTTCTTATAGCGATATTGCCGCAGGTACAGTAAGCGATACCACTCGCAATGAAATTAAACGTCGCGGCTGTGCAGTAATAAAAGGTCATTTCCCTCGCGAGCAGGCGCTGGCGTGGGATCGTGCCATGCTCGATTATCTCGATATCAATCATTTTGATGATGTTTATAAAGGCCCTGGCGACAGTTTTTTCGGCTCACTGGAGGCTTCTCGTCCCGAAATCTATCCCATTTACTGGTCACAAGCACAAATGCAAGCGCGGCAGAGCGAAAATATGGCTGCTGTGCAATCTTTCCTGAACCGCCTGTGGAAGTCTGAAAGCAACGGCAAACAGTGGTTTGATCCTGATATCAGTGTGATTTACCCGGACAGGATCCGTCGTCGTCCTCCAGGTACTACATCTAAAGGCCTGGGCGCACATACCGATTCTGGTGCGCTGGAACGGTGGTTATTACCCGCTTATCAGCGCGTTTTTGCCAATGTGTTCAATGGTAATTTCGATGATTACGATCCCTGGGATGCTGCACACCGGACCGATGTCGAAGAGTACACGGTGGATAACACGACCAAATGTTCAGTGTTCCGCACGTTTCAAGGCTGGACTGCGCTCTCTGATATGTTATCGGGTCAGGGATTGTTGCATGTGGTGCCTATCCCGGAAGCGCTGGCGTATGTTTTATTGCGCCCGCTGCTGGATGACGTACCGGACGATGAACTGTGCGGAGTTGCACCTGGCAAAGTTCTGCCCATTTCAGAGAAATGGCATCCGCTACTGATTAAAGCGCTGACATCCATTCCCGCGATAACAGCAGGGGATTCCGTCTGGTGGCACTGCGATGTGATTCACTCCGTCGCGCCAGTAGACAATCAACAGGGTTGGGGCAACGTGATGTATATCCCTGCTGCGCCAATGTGCGAGAAAAATCGGGCTTATGCACACAAAGTCAAAATGGCGCTGGAAAAAGGCGCATCACCGGGCGACTTCCCGCGGGAAGATTATGAAGCAAACTGGGAAGACCGCTTTACGCTGGATGATCTGAACATTCACGGTAAGCGCGCACTGGGCATGGACGTGTAAGAGTTGATGGATTATTGGAAGTGAGGTTAAGGAAGTAGGTTCGATGTTGCTCAGATTGCTGACAAAGTGCGCTTTGTTCATGCCGGATGCGGCCTACAAAGTCTTGCAGATTCAATATATTGCAGGGACTGCGTAGGCCTGATAAGCGTAGCGCATCAGGCAATCTTGCGTTTGTCCTCAGCAGCCGTCACCCCGACTGTATCGGGGTGACGGGCAATAACTTACTCGATCCCTCTGCTACGCAGATAATCTTCGTAATTACCGCTAAAGTCGATCACGCGTTCCGGAGTGATTTCCAAAATGCGGGTCGCCAGGGAGCTTACAAACTCACGGTCGTGAGAAACAAAGATCAGCGTACCCTGATACAGTTCCAGCGCCATGTTCAGTGACTCGATGGATTCCATATCCAGGTGGTTGGTCGGTTCGTCCATGATCAGAATGTTCGGTTTCTGCATCATTAACTTACCAAACAGCATCCGCCCTTTTTCCCCACCGGAAAGCACTTTAGCTGGCTTTTTGATGTCGTCCTGGCTGAACAGTAAACGACCGAGAATGCTGCGCACCGCTTGCTCATCATCGCCTTCCTGCTTCCACTGGCTCATCCATTCGAACACGGTCAGATCATTTTCGAACTCATATTCGTGGTCCTGGGCATAGTAACCAATGCGCGCGTTCTCAGACCATTTTACAGTGCCGCTGTCCGGTTGCAGATCGCCCACCAGCGTTTTTAACAGGGTCGATTTACCGACGCCGTTGGTACCCAGTACCGCCAGTTTTTCACCGACTTCCAGCAGCAGGTTAAGATTTTTAAACAGCGGACCGTTATCAAACCCTTTGGTCAGACCTTCCACTTCCAGCGCGTTACGGAACAGTTTCTTATCCTGTTCAAAACGGATGAATGGGTTCTGACGGCTGGAGGCTTTCACCTCTTCCAGTTTGATTTTATCAATCTGACGCGCGCGCGAAGTCGCCTGGCGAGATTTCGAGGCGTTGGCGCTAAAGCGGCTAACGAAGGATTGCAGCTCAGCAATCTGCGCTTTCTTCTTGGCATTATCAGCCAGCAGACGTTCACGCGCCTGGGTCGCGGCCGTCATGTACTCATCGTAGTTGCCCGGATAAACGCGCAGTTCGCCGTAGTCCAGATCCGCCATGTGGGTACAAACCATGTTGAGGAAGTGACGGTCGTGCGAAATGATGATCATGGTACTGTCACGCTCGTTCAGCACCTGCTCCAGCCAGCGAATGGTGTCGATGTCCAGGTTGTTGGTCGGTTCGTCGAGCAGGAGAATGTCCGGATCTGCAAACAGCGCCTGCGCCAGCAGCACACGCAGCTTCCAGCCAGGCGCCACTTCACTCATCGGGCCGTAGTGTTGTTCCAGTGGAATACCGACGCCAAGCAACAATTCCCCCGCACGCGATTCTGCAGAGTAACCGTCCATTTCGCCGTATTTCACTTCCAGATCGGCCACTTTGTAGCCATCTTCTTCGCTCATTTCCGGCAAAGCATAGATGCGGTCGCGCTCTTGCTTCACTTCCCACAACTCTTTATGCCCCATGATCACCGTATCCAGCACGGTGTACTCTTCAAAGGCAAATTGATCCTGGCGCAGCTTACCAATGCGCTCATTCGGATCGAGGGAAACGTTGCCCAGCGTCGGCTCAAGGTCGCCGCCGAGGATTTTCATAAAGGTGGATTTACCACTACCGTTCGCGCCAATCAGGCCGTAACGGTTGCCGCCGCCAAATTTGACGGAAATGTTTTCAAACAACGGCTTACTGCCGAACTGCATGGTGACGTTACTGGAAACTAACACAGGCGTATCCTGAAAAGAGATATGACAAACCGCGTATTATGCCATAAGTCTGAAAGAAGATCCCGTCCCCCGCTTAAGGTCTACACTCTTCCCAAAGGCAAAAAATGTGATTTAGTACACATCTGATTTCACTGTTAGCTGGAATGAACATATAATGCGCTTCCAATACTCTAATATTCTCAACCTAATGGCCTGCCAGGCACTAAATCTCGCTTAACATGAATATGAAATTGAAAACATTATTCGCAGCGGCCTTCGCTGTTGTCGGCTTTTGCAGTACCGCCTCTGCGGTAACTTATCCTCTGCCAACCGACGGGAGTCGCCTGGTTGGTCAGAATCAGGTGATCACTATCCCTGAAGGTAACACTCAGCCGCTGGAGTATTTTGCTGCCGAGTACCAGATGGGTCTTTCCAACATGATGGAAGCTAACCCTGGTGTGGATACCTTCCTGCCGAAAGGCGGCACCGTACTGAACATTCCACAGCAGTTGATCCTGCCAGATACCGTACATGAAGGTATCGTAATTAACAGCGCAGAGATGCGTTTGTACTACTATCCGAAAGGGACCAACACCGTTATCGTGTTGCCGATCGGGATTGGTCAGTTAGGTAAAGATACACCTATCAACTGGACCACCAAAGTAGAGCGTAAGAAAGCAGGCCCGACCTGGACACCGACCGCAAAAATGCACGCCGAGTACCGCGCAGCAGGCGAACCGCTTCCGGCTGTCGTTCCTGCTGGCCCGGATAACCCGATGGGGCTGTATGCACTGTACATCGGTCGCCTGTACGCTATCCACGGCACCAACGCTAACTTCGGTATCGGTCTGCGCGTAAGCCACGGCTGTGTGCGTCTGCGTAACGAAGACATTAAATTCCTGTTCGAGAAAGTGCCAGTCGGTACTCGCGTGCAGTTTATTGATGAGCCGGTAAAAGCGACTACCGAGCCAGACGGCAGCCGTTATATTGAAGTCCATAACCCGCTGTCTACCACCGAAGCCCAGTTTGAAGGTCAGGAAATTGTACCGATTACTCTGACGAAGAGCGTGCAGACAGTGACTGGTCAGCCAGACGTTGATCAGGTTGTTCTGGATGAAGCGATTAAAAACCGTTCCGGGATGCCGGTTCGTCTGAATTAATAGTTAAAACTTAAGCAAAAGGCGGAGTGATAATCCGCCTGAGGCTGCTGATGGCAATACATAATTGCCTGATGCGCTACGCTTATCAGGCCTACGCAGAACCTGCAATATATTGAATCCGCAAGTTTTTGTAGGCCGCATCCGGCATAAACAAAGCGCGTATTACCAACAATCAGAGGCGGACTAATAATCCGCCTTTTTAATTTGCCCGACCTTACCTCGCCGGGATCATAACCAACAAAACATATCCCACCAGCGCCGCCCACAACAGCATCGGTATTGAATAGAGATGGAAACGCCACCAGATACGGCGATCGTTCGCCATCCGTAGCGCAATCAAATTTGCCAGCGATCCGGGTAATAAACCAAAGCCACCTACGTTTACCGCCCATGCCAGTAGTAAAGACGGTGGCACATAATTGAGCAGCAAAATCGTGCCCGGCACGTTACTGATTACCTGCGATAAACCAATCGCCGTCAGCCATAATCCAGGTTCAGATAAATGACTCACGTTGCTCAACACGCCCTGTAATACCGGAAGTTGGGTCAGTAAATGGACGTCGATAAACATCGCCATAAACACCAGCAGCAACGTCCAGTCCACGCTCAGCACCACGCGACGCGCCAGCAGCGCAAAGCCCGCCGCCACAATCACCAGCCCCCACAGCTCTTGTTTCAACTCCAGCGCCATAAGGAAGACGATATACAGCCCCAGACAACTCCACACCAGCCGAGGCTTCCACTCCGGCATCTGCGAACCAGTATGGTATTGCAGCGCCTTTCCAGGGAAACAACACCAACACAGCAGCAGTAGTGTCAGCATCATCGCACCAGCCAGCGGGGCCATTTGGGCAATAAAACCAACAAACGAAAGATCAGAGCGTCCCCAGATTAGGATATTTTGCGGATTGCCAATTGGCGTCAGCAACGATCCGGCATTCACCGCCAACGCCTCGAAAATAATCAGCCGATTAACCGGGATCTCACACAGTCTTTTTAGCGTGATGGTCAGCGGAACAACAATAAACAGCGCGACGTCGTTGGTCAGAAACGTAGAAAGCAGCGCCGCTGCCAGCACCATAAACATCGCCAGTCGACGCTCAGTAGCAAAACGGCGCACCATTTTGCGCCCAAGCACATCAAAATAACCGCTTAACTCGACGCCTTTGGTCAGCAGCATCAGGCCACTTAAGGTGATGATGGTGTGCCAGTCAATAGCACCAGGCCAGGACTTAGGTGTGAAAGGAACGAAAAAACTTAATCCGATGCCAACGAGAATTAATAACTGAAAAAAGCGATCGCCTTGCAGCGTGCGTAAAAAAGGCAGACTCATTTGGCACCGTGTTTCTGGGTAAACAAACGAAAGGCGTCCAGCGTCTCTTCACTGACATGGTGCTCCATGCCTTCCGCGTCGCGACGGGCGATTTCCGGGCTAACGCCCAATACCAGCAAGAAGTTTTCAACTATCTGATGCCGCTCGCGGCTTTCCTGTGCCAGCTTCTCTCCTTCCGCCGTTAAAAACACGCCACGCCAGGGGATCATTTCAATCAATCCCATTGTTGCCAGGCGCTTAAGCATTTTAGCCACCGTAGGTTGAGAGACTCCCAGACGGGCGGCCATGTCAACCTGGCGCGCTTCTCCCACCTCCATCATCAGGTCAGAAATCAGCTCAACGTAATCGTCGATAAGTTCACGGCGATGTGCCTCTCTGACCTGGCGGAATCCTTCAACGTGCTCTTCCACGTTCACTAACTGCGTCACTTTTTTTGCTGTTGGCGTACCTGCGCGACGACTCATTGTGCTTCCTCATTATGGTGACGCATGGATAGCGTTCTCATTTCGTGCACACATTGTAAACCAGAGTTGCTAAGGCACAAAAATTTAACGTTTTAGCAATAGCTATATAATATAGCCTGTGCTATATCTGTATGTAATGCAATCATCCCTCATGGATCGACGGGATTAGCAAGTCAGGAGGTCTTATGAATGAGTTCAAGAGGTGTATGCGCGTGTTTAGTCACTCTCCCTTTAAAGTACGGTTAATGCTGCTCTCGATGTTGTGCGATATGGTCAACAACAAACCGCAGCAAGATAAACCTTCCGATAAATAGCGGCGTCGCGGTACGCCGCTTTACTCCTGCTTTATTGCAGGCATAGATTGTTCTGGATTGAAAAACCCCACTTTTTATCGGATTTGCTATTCTCTTCGCAAAAGATTTGTTCCTCAGTAGTTGACCTGAACAGCAGCTCGCTCTATCTTCTTGCAGCCCTGCGTATATTGCGGCTCGCAGATGCGGACCCTTCCCCCTCTTCACGCACTCTTGCAGGTATTGACCCTTGACGCCAGGGTAAGCACATGGCGTTTGTTACGATAGTGGCATATGAACTTAACCCTTAAAGAATCGCTTGTTTCCCGTAGCCGGGTTTTTAGCCCGTGGACTGCGTTCTACTTTTTACAGTCGCTATTGATTAACCTTGGTTTAGGTTATCCCTTTAGTTTTCTCTATACCGTCGCTTTTACTGCCATTTTGCTTTTGTTATGGCGGATGTTGCCGCGCGTGCAAAAAACCTTAATAGGTGTCTGTTCGCTGGTGGCGGCCTGTTATTTTCCTTTTGCTCAGGCGTACGGTGCGCCTAACTTCAATACATTGCTGGCGCTGCATTCCACCAATATGGAAGAGTCGACCGAAATTCTTACGATCTTCCCGTGGTATAGCTATCTGGTCGGCTTATTTATTTTTGCGCTCGGCGTGATTGCGATCAGGCGGAAAAAAGAGGATGAAAAAGCACGCTGGAATAAATTCGACAGCCTGTGTCTGGTATTCAGTGTGGCGACATTTTTTGTCGCTCCGGTTCAAAATCTCGCCTGGGGCGGTGTATTTAAACTCAAAGACACCGGTTATCCGGTATTTCGTTTTGCCAGGGATGTTATCGTTAACAATAATGAGGTGATTGAAGAGCAAGAACGGATGGCGAAACTTTCCGGGATGAAAGATACCTGGACAGTCACTGCGGTTAAACCAAAATATCACACTTATGTGGTGGTCATTGGCGAAAGCGCACGTCGCGATGCCCTCGGAGCCTTTGGCGGTCACTGGAACAATACCCCGTTTGCCAGCAGCGTTAACGGCCTGATTTTTGCTGATTACATCGCTGCCAGTGGCTCCACGCAGAAATCTCTCGGATTAACGCTTAACCGCGTGGTCGACGGCAAACCACAGTTTCAGGATAACTTTGTGACCCTGGCCAACCGAGCAGGATTCCAGACCTGGTGGTTTTCAAATCAGGGGCAAATAGGCGAATACGATACGGCTATCGCCAGCATCGCTAAACGTGCAGATGAAGTTCACTTCCTGAAAAACGGTAATTTTGAAGCAGATAAGAACGCTAAAGACGAAGAACTACTGACAATGACCGCTCAGGTATTGGCGGAAGAACACTCGCAGCCGCAACTGATTGTTTTGCATCTGATGGGTTCACATCCTCAGGCCTGTGACCGGACACAAGGCAAATACGAAACCTTTGTACAATCGAAAGAAACATCGTGCTATCTCTACACCATGACGCAGACGGACGATTTACTGCGCAAACTGTACGACCAGTTACGCAACAGCGGCAGCAGTTTCTCCATGGTTTATTTTTCAGACCACGGTTTAGCCTTTAAAGAACGCGGAAAAGAAGTGCAATACCTGGCCCACGATGATAAATATCAGCAGAATTTCCAGGTGCCATTTATGGTCATTTCCAGCGACGATAAAGCGCATCGGGTGATTAAAGCCCGCCGTTCAGCCAATGATTTCTTAGGTTTTTTCTCACAGTGGACGGGAATTAAAGCGCAGGAAATCAACATCAACTACCCGTTTATTTCCGAGAAGAAAGCCGGGCCGATATACATCACCAACTTCCAGTTACAGAAGGTGGATTACAACCATCTCGGAACCGATATTTTCGACCCGAAACCTTAAAAACAAAAATCCGCCCCGAGGGGCGGATTTTTTATATCACCGAAGTGATTAGAAGCGGTAACCAACACCGGCAATCCAGGTGCCTACGTCAACGCTACGAATACGGCTCTGCTCGTAAGAGAAGTCCAGCGCAACGTTTTCGATTGGGTTGAACTGCAGACCTGCGCCGTAGGAGAAACCGTAGTCGCTGGTGTCGTGTTTATAGGTCGGGTAGTTGGTGTCCTGGAATTTACCGTAGCCCACACCTACAACACCGTAGATGCTCGCCCAGTCGTTGATGCGGTATGCCGGACCAGCGGTGATGCCGTAGTACTGGGTTTTGTTGTAATCGCCTGCACTGTTAGTACGACTTTTTTCAGTGTAAGTGAAAGAACCGATCACACCCAGCGGGCTGTTGTCTTCTTCATAGCGGTATTTCAGGTTGAAACCGCCCATTTTGTTCATTTTGCCCTGAGCGTCGCTCTGAGCGTAACCGCCAGTTACGGTAGAAGTAGCAGCTACGGAAGTACCTGCGGTGAAAGCCAGAACTGCGGCCAGTGCTGAAAGACATGCAATTTTTTTCATAACCACCTCAAATGTGATTCAAATAAGTCCTAAGCTTTAAATATATCAAAAATTAATGGGAAACTCTTCGCGATTTGTGATGTCTAACGGGCCATTTCATGTAACAGAACGTTTCCACATGCCGCTATCCATCTAAATTTAAATCATTTTTTCAGTGAACTGCGTAAGTATTACGCATATTTTCACTGCCGTTCATCCAGATTATTCCTAATCACCAAGCTGATGAATCAATCAATCCTGGCGCATTTTAGTCAAAACGGGGAAAAATTTTTCAACAAATGCTCAACCAGTTTTAGTTATATCCAGTACACTCCTCGCTTTACCTGACTATACAAATTTATGGGGGAACGGATGCCAGGGACATTACGTAAAATGCCGGTCTGGTTACCGATATTATTATTGCTCGTTGCCATGGCGTCTATTCAGGGCGGGGCCTCATTAGCAAAGTCGCTTTTTCCATTGGTTGGCGCGCCGGGCGTGACTGCACTGCGTCTGGCGCTGGGAACACTGATTCTTATCGCATTCTTTAAACCGTGGCGACTGCGGTTTGCCAAAGAACAGCGCTTGCCGCTGTTGTTTTACGGCATCTCACTGGGTGGAATGAACTATCTTTTTTATCTTGCTATTCAGACCGTACCACTTGGGATTGCGGTGGCGCTGGAGTTCACCGGGCCACTGGCAGTGGCGCTGTTCTCTTCTCGTCGCCCCGTAGACTTTGTTTGGGTTGTGCTGGTGATACTCGGCCTGTGGTTCCTGCTGCCGCTGGGGCAGGATGTTTCGCATGTCGACCTAACCGGCTGTGCGCTGGCGCTCGGTGCCGGTGCTTGTTGGGCTATCTACATATTAAGTGGGCAACGCGCCGGTGCGGAACACGGCCCGGCGACGGTGGCTATCGGTTCGCTGATTGCAGCGCTTATTTTCGTGCCGATTGGCGCATTCCAGGCTGGAGAGGCGCTCTGGCACTGGTCGGTTGTTCCATTGGGTCTGGCTGTCGCTATCCTCTCTACCGCTCTGCCCTATTCGCTTGAGATGATTGCCCTCACCCGTCTGCCGACCCGGACATTTGGTACGCTAATGAGTATGGAACCAGCACTGGCTGCCGTTTCCGGAATGATTTTCCTCGGTGAGACATTGGCGCCAATACAACTGCTGGCCCTCGGCGCGATTATTGCCGCCTCAATGGGCTCAACGCTGACAGCGCGCAAAGAGACTAAAATTAAAGAATTAGATATTAATTAAACCTACCTTTCTGCATGGTTATGCATAACCATGCAGAATATTACACGACTCTTCATCCCTTCCTTTTTTATATATCTTGTTATCCCAAAACCTATTATCTGTGAATAGTTCGCGTAAAAAAGAAAATAAGAATCGTCTCCAGCAATATACATAACTATGTGAATTTATATGGTTTTTATTTTTCACGCTTGTTACCGCTATTAGTGTGATAGGGACAGCCAGAATAGCAGAACACCAGGGCGGTGCTATACTTAGTCTCGTTAATTACTGGGACACAACATCAAGAGGATATGAAATTATGAGTACCGCTAAATTAGTCAAAGCAAAAGCGACCAATCTGCTTTATACCCGCAACGATGTCTCTGACAGCGAGAAGAAAGCGACAGTTGAGTTGCTGAATCGCCAGGTTATCCAGTTTATTGATCTCTCTTTGATTACCAAACAAGCGCACTGGAACATGCGCGGCGCTAACTTCATTGCCGTACATGAGATGCTGGATGGTTTCCGTACCGCACTGACCGATCACCTGGATACTATGGCAGAGCGCGCAGTGCAGCTGGGTGGCGTTGCCCTTGGTACCACTCAAGTTATTAACAGCAAAACTCCGCTGAAAAGCTACCCGCTGGACATCCACAGCGTTCAGGATCACCTGAAAGAGCTGGCTGACCGTTACGCGATTGTTGCCAACGACGTGCGCAAAGCGATTGGTGAAGCGAAAGATGACGACACCGCAGATATCCTGACCGCCGCTTCCCGCGACCTGGATAAATTCTTGTGGTTTATCGAATCTAATATCGAATAAATCCATCGCAGATGGTGCAAAACTTAAGTAAGCGATAAAAGCGGCTTCCTGACAGGAGGCCGTTTTGTATTGCTGCCCGCCTCTACGCACTTTTTTAGTGCAACTCATCGCCTTCTTTGCCCGTCAAAGTAAAATACTTGTATCAACAACATCACACAATCGTTACATAAAGATTGTTTTTTCATCAGAATTTACGCTAAATAACCTCTGTGTTGAGTGCACTATTTTTGCGCACCACTTTGGCGCCCCAATATGGTGCAGACCGGAGATGTTGCCCCATAAATTGTGCAACCCGTTTTTACTGCTCCTATAAAAATCAAAGAGTTGTAAAACTGGCACGATTTTTTCATATACGTAAATGTCACGCAGGGGATCGTCCCGTGGATAGAAAAAAGGAAATGCTATGAAGTCTGTATTAAAAGTTTCACTGGCTGCACTGACCCTGGCTTTTGCGGTTTCTTCTCATGCCGCGGATAAAAAACTGGTTGTGGCGACGGATACCGCCTTCGTTCCGTTTGAATTTAAACAGGGCGACAAATACGTTGGTTTTGATGTGGATCTGTGGGCTGCTATCGCCAAAGAACTGAAGCTGGATTACGAACTGAAACCAATGGATTTCAGTGGCATCATCCCAGCACTGCAAACCAAAAACATCGATCTGGCGCTGGCGGGCATTACCATTACCGACGAGCGTAAAAAAGCGATCGATTTCTCTGACGGCTACTACAAAAGCGGCCTGTTAGTGATGGTGAAAGCCAACAATAACGATGTGAAAAGCGTGAAAGATCTCGATGGTAAAGTGGTTGCTGTGAAGAGCGGCACCGGCTCCGTTGATTACGCAAAAGCGAACATCAAAACCAAAGATCTGCGTCAGTTCCCGAACATCGATAACGCCTATATGGAACTGGGTACCAACCGCGCAGACGCCGTCCTGCACGACACACCAAACATTCTGTACTTCATCAAAACCGCCGGTAACGGTCAGTTCAAAGCGGTAGGCGACTCTCTGGAAGCACAGCAATACGGTATTGCGTTCCCGAAAGGTAGCGACGAGCTGCGTGACAAAATCAACGGCGCGTTGAAAACCCTGCGCGAGAACGGCACATACAACGAAATCTACAAAAAATGGTTCGGTACTGAACCGAAATAATGATTGCCTTTAATTTATGGCCCGGAGGCCTTTTGCATACCGGGCCAGCGTTTCGCCCCGCCAGCCTTCTGGCTCGGGTATTTACACCACGGTAACAGGAACAACATATGCAGTTTGACTGGAGTGCCATCTGGCCTGCCATTCCGCTTCTGATTGAAGGCGCCAAAATGACCCTGTGGATTTCGGTCCTCGGTCTGGCTGGCGGCCTGGTTATCGGACTGGCGGCAGGTTTTGCACGCACCTTCGGTGGTTGGATAGCCAACCACGTCGCGCTGGTCTTTATTGAAGTGATCCGCGGCACACCTATCGTCGTCCAGGTGATGTTTATCTACTTCGCCCTGCCGATGGCGTTTAACGACTTACGCATCGACCCGTTTACTGCGGCGGTGGTCACCATCATGATCAACTCCGGCGCGTACATTGCGGAAATCACGCGTGGTGCGGTGCTGTCAATCCACAAAGGTTTTCGTGAAGCAGGACTGGCGCTCGGCCTTTCACGTTGGGAAACCATTCGCTACGTCATTTTACCGCTGGCACTGCGCCGTATGCTGCCCCCGCTGGGTAACCAGTGGATCATCAGCATTAAAGATACCTCGCTGTTTATTGTTATCGGCGTGGCGGAACTGACCCGTCAGGGGCAAGAAATTATTGCCGGTAACTTCCGCGCCCTTGAGATCTGGAGCGCCGTTGCGGTGTTCTATCTGATTATTACCCTGGTGCTGAGCTTTATTCTGCGTCGTCTGGAAAGAAGGATGAAAATCCTGTGATTGAATTTAAAAACGTCTCCAAGCACTTTGGCCCAACCCAGGTGCTGCACAATATCGATTTGAATATTGCCCAGGGCGAAGTCGTGGTGATTATCGGGCCGTCCGGTTCCGGTAAATCGACCCTGCTGCGCTGCATCAACAAACTGGAAGAAATCACCTCCGGCGATCTGATTGTCGATGGTCTGAAGGTTAACGATCCGAAAGTTGACGAGCGCCTGATTCGCCAGGAAGCGGGTATGGTGTTCCAGCAGTTTTACCTTTTCCCGCATCTGACGGCGCTGGAAAACGTCATGTTTGGCCCGCTACGCGTGCGTGGCGCGAACAAAGAAGAGGCGGAAAAACTGGCACGTGAACTGCTGGCGAAAGTCGGTCTGGCGGAACGCGCCCATCACTACCCTTCCGAACTTTCTGGTGGTCAGCAGCAGCGTGTAGCGATTGCCCGCGCGCTGGCGGTGAAACCGAAAATGATGCTGTTTGATGAACCGACTTCCGCTCTTGACCCGGAACTGCGCCATGAAGTGCTGAAGGTTATGCAGGATCTGGCTGAAGAAGGGATGACGATGGTGATCGTGACCCACGAAATCGGTTTTGCCGAGAAAGTAGCTTCGCGCCTGATCTTTATCGACAAAGGCCGGATTGCGGAAGATGGCGATCCGCAGGCGTTGATCAAGAATCCGCCGAGCCAGCGCTTGCAGGAATTTTTACAGCACGTCTCTTAATAAGACACATTGCCTGATGCGCTACGCTTATCAGGCCTACAGGATATATGGCAACTTATTAAAATTGCATGAACGTGTAGGACGGATAAGGCGTTCACGCCGCATCCGGCAAAAAAGCCCGCACGTTGTCAGCAACCTGCTTAATATCCCTTCCTCCCTTTCACCCGAAAGGGAGGCACACCAGATTCCTCTCATTTAAAATCGCCCCTCCCCCAGCATCTATACTTATCTTTTTGCTCTGTTTTCTCACTGGAGGAGTCATGCGGTGGATCCTGTTCATCCTCTTCTGCCTGCTGGGCGCGCCTGCCCACGCGGTATCCATACCCGGCGTTACAACCACAACGACAACGGACTCAACGACTGAACCGGCCCCGGAACCGGATATCGAACAAAAAAAAGCGGCCTATGGCGCACTGGCGGATGTGCTGGATAACGACACCTCGCGTAAAGAGTTGATCGACCAGTTGCGCACCGTCGCCGCTACGCCCCCTGCGGAACCGGTCCCGAAGATCGTGCCGCCGACGCTGGTTGAAGAGCAAACCGTGCTGCAAAAGGTCACCGAAGTCAGCCGCCATTATGGTGAAGCCCTTTCCGCCCGCTTCGGGCAACTTTATCGCAATATCACCGGCTCCCCGCATAAGCCATTTAATCCACAAACCTTCAGCAATGCGCTGAGCCATTTTTCAATGTTAGCGGTATTAGTGTTTGGTTTTTACTGGCTGATTCGTCTGTGCGCACTGCCGCTGTATCGCAAAATGGGTCAGTGGGCGCGGCAAAAAAATCGTGAGCGCAGTAACTGGTTGCAGCTTCCGGCGATGATTATCGGGGCGTTTATTATCGACCTGCTGTTACTGGCACTGACATTATTTGTCGGCCAGGTATTAAGCGACAACCTGAATGCGGGCAGTCGCACCATCGCTTTCCAACAAAGTTTGTTTCTCAACGCCTTTGCCCTGATTGAATTTTTCAAAGCCGTACTACGTCTGATTTTTTGCCCAAACGTGGCGGAGCTGCGCCCGTTCACGATTCAGGACGAGAGCGCCCGTTACTGGAGCCGTCGCCTGAGCTGGTTAAGCAGCCTGATTGGCTATGGCCTGATTGTGGCCGTGCCGATTATCTCTAATCAGGTGAATGTACAGATAGGTGCGCTGGCGAACGTCATCATTATGCTGTGCATGACCGTCTGGGCGTTGTACCTGATCTTTCGTAATAAAAAAGAGATTACCCAACATTTGCTCAACTTTGCGGAGCATTCGCTGGCCTTTTTCAGCCTGTTTATCCGCGCCTTTGCGCTGGTGTGGCACTGGCTGGCAAGCGCCTATTTTATCGTGCTGTTTTTCTTTTCGTTGTTCGATCCGGGCAACAGCCTGAAATTTATGATGGGCGCGACGGTGCGCAGCCTGGCGATTATTGGTATCGCAGCGTTTGTTTCCGGTATGTTTTCCCGCTGGCTGGCGAAAACCATCACCCTCTCGCCACATACTCAGCGTAACTATCCGGAGCTGCAAAAACGGCTGAATGGCTGGCTTTCGGCGGCGCTGAAAACGGCGCGTATTCTGACCGTCTGCGTGGCGGTAATGCTGCTGTTGAGCGCATGGGGATTGTTCGATTTCTGGAACTGGCTGCAAAACGGCGCGGGGCAGAAAACCGTAGATATCCTGATCCGTATCGCACTCATTCTTTTCTTCTCGGCGGTTGGCTGGACGGTGCTCGCCAGTTTGATCGAAAACCGGCTGGCTTCGGATATTCATGGCCGCCCGCTACCGAGCGCCCGCACGCGTACCCTGCTGACGCTGTTTCGTAACGCGCTGGCGGTGATTATCAGTACCATCACCATCATGATTGTGTTGTCGGAAATCGGCGTCAATATCGCGCCATTGCTGGCAGGTGCCGGGGCATTAGGTCTGGCTATCTCGTTTGGTTCGCAAACGCTGGTGAAAGATATTATCACCGGGGTATTTATTCAGTTTGAAAACGGCATGAACACTGGAGATTTGGTGACTATCGGGCCGTTGACCGGCACTGTGGAACGGATGTCGATTCGCTCCGTGGGCGTGCGTCAGGATACCGGGGCGTATCACATCATTCCGTGGTCTTCGATTACCACCTTTGCTAACTTTGTCCGCGGCATTGGTTCGGTAGTGGCAAATTATGATGTTGATCGCCATGAAGATGCTGATAAAGCCAATCAGGCACTGAAAGATGCGGTAGCGGAATTAATGGAAAACGAAGAAATTCGCGGGCTGATTATTGGTGAACCGAATTTTGCCGGGATTGTCGGCTTAAGCAATACCGCGTTTACACTGCGTGTTTCGTTCACCACGCTGCCACTCAAACAGTGGACGGTACGCTTTGCCCTCGACAGCCAGGTGAAAAAACATTTCGACCTGGCGGGCGTTCGCGCGCCAGTGCAGACTTATCAGGTGCTGCCTGCTCCGGGCGCGACCCCGGCTGAACCGTTGCCGCCGGGGGAACCAACGCTTTAACGCTGGCGATTGACAAAACGGCGGCGCTGCTCGTCGTTCATAAAGGTCCAGGCTATAAAGCGGCTCTGCTTTTGCCCCTGGGCCATCTCTTTTTTGACCACTTTCACCGCGCCCACGTCCGTCAGAGCACGATACAACGGCGGTAAGTTTTCGCCACGAGATACCAGCGAGGTAAACCACATCACCTGCTTCGCGAAGCCTTTACTCTCTTCAATCATCTTTTTGATAAAGGCGACTTCACCGCCTTCACACCACAACTCCTGTTGCTGACCACCAAAGTTCAGTGCATCGTCTTTGTTTAGCCCCAGGTTACGGCGTTTACGTTCACTACCTGCCCGTGCCGCAGCGGCGGAATCGTGGAATGGCGGGTTACACAAGGTCGCGTCGTATTGCTCGTTTTTATGGATGATGCCGTTAAAAATCGCCCCACTCTCTTTTTGCCGACGCAGACGAATGGCGCGGTTAAGCCCCGGATTAGCACTGATGATCGCCTGCGCACTGCTTAACGCCTGGCTGCTGGTTTCACTACCAGTAAAACGCCAGCCATATTCATGTACGCCAATCAGCGGGTAAATACAGTTCGCACCAACGCCGATATCCAGAATGCTGGCATTAGCTGGAATTGTTCCGCTTGCTTCTGCCAGTAAATCGGCAAGATGATGAATATAATCCGCCCGGCCCGGTACTGGTGGGCAGAGAAAACCGTCGGGGATATCCCAGTTCGCTACGGCGTAAAAATGGGCCAGCAACGCCTTATTGAGCGCCTTCACCGCCAGCGGATTGGCAAAGTCTACGCTTTGCTCCCCGGCGGGTGTAAGCGTGAGGAATTGCCTGAGTTCAGGATTCACCTGACAAAGCGTGGCGAGATCGTAGCGGCTGTGATGACGGTTGCGCGGATGCAACCCCGGTTTCTGGGCGGACATAGCATTCTCCTTTAAGCAGCGGCGTAAGATACCCGCATAACGCGACAGGGTAAATATCTGGCTGCGTTTATCGTTTCGAAAGACCTTAACATGACTATGGCTTATAGCAATTCACCATAAAAATCAGCATCATGCATGTCATTGATTTGTCTTATTTTGTAAAAATATATCGTTCAAAAAATAAGCACATCTCTGTCAATTTTTTGCGTCATTTGCATCGCACAGGCGACCTACACTTATCAGGCACTACTCGTTGTATTTCTGAGGATGTCATTATGAAAAAGTGCCTCGCACTACTGATTGCCACCGTCCTGAGCGGAATCACCTTCACGGCTTATGCCGCGCAGCCTCTGAGTAACCAGGACAGCGGTCAGCTACGGCCCGCCGGTACCGTTTCGGCAACTGGCGCATCAAACCTAAGCGATCTGGAGGATAAACTGGCAGAAAAAGCGCGCGAACAAGGCGCGAAAGGTTATGTCATTAATTCCGCGGGCGGAAATGACCAGATGTTCGGTACTGCAACCATCTACAAATAACCCCACCAACGTAACTGCATTCGCCTCTGGATGCAGTTTTCGCCTGTTTTGTAATCAAAAAACATCAAATATGAACGCAATGTAAATAAATGTATTTCTTTTTCGCGCAATGGGTGATAGAAAATCGCGCTAAGTGATAATGCTTATCAAAATTATTATCACTTTCACGAACACTATTACGGGATTAACAGTGGCATCGCATCCGCAGAGATGCTTTCTCGTGACAGTGAAAACTTAAACATATAAGAAAAAGTCACCTGCCAAATGGAAAACAATCGCAATTTCCCTGCCAGACAATTTCACTCGCTCACGTTCTTTGCCGGTCTTTGTATTGGCATCACGCCTGTGGCACAGGCACTCGCCGCCGAAGGGCAAACTAACGCGGATGACACGCTGGTTGTCGAAGCATCAACGCCTTCGCTTTATGCGCCACAACAATCTGCCGATCCGAAATTCTCGCGTCCGGTAGCGGATACGACCCGCACGATGACGGTGATTTCTGAACAAGTGATTAAAGATCAGGGCGCGACCAACCTTACCGACGCGCTCAAAAACGTCCCCGGCGTAGGTGCATTTTTTGCTGGTGAGAACGGTAACTCCACCACTGGCGACGCCATTTATATGCGCGGTGCCGATACCTCTAACAGTATTTATATTGATGGCATTCGCGATATCGGCAGCGTCTCGCGCGACACCTTCAATACTGAGCAGGTCGAAGTGATTAAAGGTCCGTCCGGCACCGACTACGGGCGCAGCGCGCCGACGGGCTCGATCAATATGATCAGCAAGCAGCCGCGCAATGATTCCGGCATTGACGCCTCCGCCAGTATTGGCAGCGCCTGGTTCCGCCGCGGCACGCTGGACGTCAATCAGGTGATTGGCGATACCTCCGCGGTGCGTCTGAATGTGATGGGCGAAAAAACGCACGATGCCGGACGCGACAAAGTCAAAAATGAGCGTTACGGCGTCGCCCCTTCCGTAGCTTTTGGCCTTGGCACAGCGAATCGTTTGTATCTTAATTATCTGCATGTCACCCAGCACAACACGCCAGACGGCGGCATTCCGACCATCGGTTTGCCGGGCTATTCCGCCCCATCTGCGGGAACGGCGGCACTGAATCATTCCGGAAAAGTTGATACGCATAACTTTTATGGCACGGATTCCGATTACGACGATTCGACCACCGATACCGCCACCATGCGTTTTGAGCACGACATCAACGATAACACCACCATTCGCAATACGACCCGATGGTCGCGCGTGAAGCAGGATTACCTGATGACGGCGATTATGGGCGGGGCGTCGAATATTACCCAGCCTACCAGCGATGTGAATAGTTGGACCTGGTCACGTACGGCGAACACCAAAGATGTGAGTAATAAAATTCTCACCAACCAGACCAACCTGACTACCACGTTTTATACCGGCTCTATCGGTCATGATGTTAGTACTGGCGTGGAATTTACCCGTGAAACGCAGACCAACTACGGCGTTAATCCGGTGACGTTACCGGCGGTGAATATTTATCATCCTGACAGCAGCATTCATCCCGGCGGCCTGACGCGCAACGGCGCAAACGCCAATGGTCAGACGGATACCTTCGCAATTTATGCCTTCGATACGCTGCAAATCACCCGTGATTTTGAGCTGAACGGCGGGATCCGTCTGGATAATTATCATACTGAATATGACAGTGCCACCGCCTGCGGCGGCAGTGGACGCGGCGCAGTCACCTGCCCTGCTGGCGTGGCAAACGGTTCTCCGGTCACCACCGTCGACACTGCCAAGTCGGGCAATCTGGTCAACTGGAAAGCCGGGGCGCTGTATCACCTGACGGAAAACGGCAATGTCTATATTAACTATGCCGTTTCCCAGCAGCCGCCGGGCGGCAACAACTTCGCCCTTGCGCAGTCTGGCAGCGGTAACAGCGCCAGCCGCACCGACTTTAAACCGCAAAAAGCCAACACCAGTGAGATTGGCACCAAATGGCAGGTGCTGGATAAACGCCTGTTGCTTACCGCCGCGCTGTTCCGTACTGATATCGAAAATGAAGTTGAGCAAAACGATGACGGGACTTACTCACAATACGGTAAGAAACGCGTCGAAGGCTATGAGATATCCGTGGCCGGGAATATCACGCCCGCGTGGCAGGTGATTGGCGGATATACCCAGCAAAAAGCGACCATTAAAAATGGCGCGGACGTGGCTCAGGATGGTTCATCATCACTGCCATATACGCCGGAGCACGCCTTTACCTTATGGAGCCAATATCAGGCAACCGATGATATTTCCGTTGGCGCGGGCGCGCGTTACATCGGCAGTATGCATAAAGGTTCAGACGGCGCGGTGGGAACGCCAGCATTTACCGAAGGTTATTGGGTCGCCGATGCCAAACTGGGATATCGGGTTAATCGCAATCTCGACTTCCAGCTAAACGTCTACAACCTGTTTGATACCGATTACGTCGCCTCAATCAACAAGAGCGGCTACCGTTACCACCCGGGCGAACCAAGAACGTTCCTGTTCACCGCCAATATGCATTTCTGATTCAGATGTGGGGCGCAGGGCTCACTAATGTTGATGGCGAGAACAGGACTGCCTGATGCGCTGCGCTTATCAGGCCTACAAGGTTGTGCAACACATTGAATTCACATCATTTTGTAGGCCGGATAAGGCGTTCACGCCGCATCCGGCACCTGAGTACCATTGCCTGATGCGCTGCGCTTATCAGGCCTACAAGGTTGTGCAATACATTGAATTCACATCATTTGGTAGGGCAGATAAGGCGTTCACGCCGCATCCGGCATGACTGTTAAAAATCGGTGTGGGGCGTAGGCCCCACTTTTTGGAGAACTTGTATGATGTACCACATTCCCGGTGTGTTATCGCCACAGGACGTCGCGCGTTTTCTTGAACAACTGGAGCGAGCCGAATGGGTTGATGGACGCGTCACCACCGGCGCACAAGGCGCACAAGTTAAGAACAATCAGCAAGTTGATATCCGCAGCGCCCTGTACGCCGAATTGCAAAATGAGGTGCTGAACGCGGTTAACCAACATGCTTTGTTCTTTGCCACTGCCTTGCCGCGTACCCTTTCCACGCCGCTGTTTAATCGCTATCAGAACAATGAAACCTATGGTTTTCATGTGGATGGTGCAGTACGCAGTCACCCGCAAAACGGCTGGATGCGCACTGACCTTTCTGCCACGCTGTTTTTGAGCGATCCACAAAGCTACGACGGCGGCGAACTGGTCGTAAATGATACCTTCGGACAACATCGGGTAAAACTCCCGGCTGGCGATCTGGTGTTGTACCCCTCCAGCAGCCTGCACTGCGTGACACCCGTAACCCGTGGCGTGCGAGTGGCATCATTTATGTGGATCCAGTCGATGATCCGCGATGATAAAAAGCGCGCCATGCTGTTTGAACTGGACAACAATATTCAGTCGCTGAAAAGCCGCTATGGCGAAAGTGAAGAGATCCTGTCGCTGCTCAATCTTTATCATAATCTGCTGCGGGAATGGTCGGAGATCTGACGCTTGAACTGCCCAGGTTCGTCCCTATATTAGCTACACTTAACTGTACAAGTATTGATATGGGGAGGACGATATGGCATCCGGTTGGGCTAACGATGACGCCGTCAACGAACAGATCAACAGTACAATTGAAGATGCGATCGCTCGCGCTCGGGGTGAAATTCCGCGTGGCGAAAGCCTGTATGAATGTGAAGAGTGTGGCGCCCCCATCCCACAGGCCCGTCGGGAAGCCATTCCTGGCGTGCGCTTATGCATTCATTGTCAGCAGGAGAAAGATTTACAAAAACCAGCTTATACAGGATATAATCGCAGAGGTTCGAAAGACAGCCAGTTACGTTAACTACAACTGGCGGGATGTATAGCGAGTATAATTTGTATTTTGCGTGGCATTCCGTGCCTTTAACGCTGCCGTGACTGCCACGCGATATAAAACGGGTCCATAAGTACAACAAATAAATGATTTATCAATATGTTAGATATCAATCAATTTATTTGAACAAGGCGGTCAATTCTCTTCGATTTTATCTCTCGTAAAAAAACGTGATACTCATCACATCGACGAAACAACGTCACTTAAACAAAAATCACCTGCGAGAGATTAATTATGAAAACTATCAATACTGTTGTTGCTGCTATGGCTCTTTCAACTCTGTCATTTGGCGTGTTTGCCGCGGAACCGGTAACGGCATCCCAGGCACAGAGCATGAACAAAATCGGCGTTGTTTCTGCCGATGGCGCATCCACCCTCGATGCCCTGGAAGCGAAACTGGCTGAGAAAGCGGCGGCAGCTGGGGCGAGTGGATACAGCATCACTTCCGCCACCAACACCAATAAATTAAGCGGTACTGCGGTAATTTATAAGTAATTCGTAAGCCGGATCAGGCGTTTACGCTACGTCCAGCACAAGTATTTCCCTGTCTGTTTGCCGACAGACGCATATGCTCTAACCCTCATTGATCCTATGTTACCCTTGTTTGCCCGTCCGACACTGGACGGGCTTTTTTTTAGCTGGCTAACTGCTGACAGAAAGCCTGCAACGTCTCTTCCGGCATACCAACCTGTCGCGCCGCATCACAAATGGCCTGCCAGCTTCCCGCATCCAATGGGATCCCCAACTCCTGCCGTTCGCGACGCGTGTTCACTTCCCACTCACCCGGTAGCAAAATCGGCTTATCTTCATCATGCGGCGAAGCTTTCACCCACTCGGCAAAGGCGTCGGTCTGCGCGCTACAATCCGGCGCGCCGAACAGTTCCGGGTTGATGATGATAGTGGTCATGCAGTTAAGAATGGTATCGGGACTGGTTTGTAACGTTTCCTGATGCGTCGTTTTACCGCCAGAAAGCGCCCCGCCAAGAATTTCACACATCGCCGCCAGCGCGTAGCCTTTATGTTCAGCAAAGGTCAACAACGACCCCAACGGCGACTCCTGCATGACCGCCGGATTTGTCGTCGGGACGCCGTTAACATCAATCAGGCAGCCTGGCGGCACGGGAACACCTTTATGCCAGGCGACGCGAGTTTTACCAAATGCGATGGCGCTGGTGGCGTAATCAAGCAACAGCGGGAAGTTATCTTTACGTGGAAAAATCACACAGAACGGATTGGTGCCAAAGCGGCTGTCGCGGCCGTGGAACGGTGCAACCATTGGAATACCAACCACGTTAACAAAGTGGATAGAGACAAACCCCGCCGCCGCGCACTGTTCCGCCCAATAACCGATTCGGCCGATATGATGCGAGTTATGTAGCGCCACGGCGGCAATGCCGTGCTGATGCGCTTTCTCAATCCCCAGCGCCATCGCTTCGTGTGCCGCTACCTGACCAAATGCGCGATCGCCATCAAGCGTGACCACAGCCCCCGCCTCTTTGATAATTTTGGCGTGATGGTTGATTTGCAAAGAACCCAGGCGCCAGGAATGCACATAGCTTGGGATCATGCCAATACCATGTGAATCATGCCCAGCCAGATTTGCCGCGATTAAATGATCGGCAACTAATTTTGCTTCCTGTTCCTCGCTCCCCATCTGACGAAATACAGCCTGAATAAAACGGTGTAGCGTCTGCGCATCAAAGCGATGACCACTTTCCATGGTTAACTCCTGTTTATGTTATATGCCTGTTGCTTTTTTATGCTGCGCGCCAGACGCGGGAAGGTCAATAAAGATGCAGGAATTTCATATTGCGGTGGGGTAAAGGCCGGATGACAGTGCTCATCCGGCGGAGAGAAAAATTAAAATGCCTGATTAACGCGCGCCAGGCCGTCGCTAATGGTTGCCACTTCGCCTGCCGCCAGCAGGCAGCAAGCCATCTGGATTTTTAGTGACTGAGGGATCGGTTCGCTGCCAGCCAGGCAACGTTCAATCCACTGCGCCGTGGTTTCCGGGTCTTTGGCTTGTGGCAGTAGCTCGCTGCCAGCAGTGTCCTGTTTTTCATACAGCACCCGCATCCCTTCACGGTCGATCAGATTGATTTGCGGGCAGCGTTGCGGATTAGCATACACTTCACCTTCAGTGCCATGCATTAACAGCGCTCGTCCGCCAATATCGCTAAAGAACTTCGCGACGCGTCCGATGTATTCCGGATGCGAAACGCTGGAAAGACGCAGCGCCTCACCTTCGGCAAATGACGTCGCCAGTTTCGCCAGGGTATGCGCACTGTTACGCACGCCCATCCGCCAGCGCATCGCCAGTTGTTTTTCCAGCGGCGGGCAAAACGCGCCCACAGGCATAAACACCAGTTGATGTTCGTCGAGCTTCGCCTGCGCCTGCCCGCCGTGCAGCGTTGGCGCTATCCCCATCAGTTCGAAAATGGTTTCTGTCAGCACGCGGGTTGGATCTTCGCTAACCCCGTGAACCACCACAGGAAAACCGAGTTTGTGCAGCAGAATCGCCAACAACGGCGTCAGGTTGGCCTGTTTACGCGCGCCGTTGTAACTGGGGATGACAATCGGCATCGGCTTGCCTGCAGGCGGCGTCAGCTTGATGGTGTGATTTTGCATGGCTTCGTAAAAGCCGAGCATCTCTGCTTCCCCTTCCCCTTTGATACGCAGCGCAATCAATACACCGCCCAACTCAAGGTCAGGGACTTCACCATTGAGCATATGGGCATACAGACCGCGCGCAGTATCCCGGTCTAAATCGCGCGCGTGGTTTTTCCCGCGCCCAATCTCTTTAATGATTTTGCGATAGTCCATTTACGACTCCTTACCTGACTCACATCATTAACGCCGCCGACGGCGTGGGGATTTCGCTTTTTCTTTCTTTTTAACTATACCTTCAGGGACTTCCGGTTGCTCAATCGGAAATACCGGTAATGCATCCAGTAGTCGCTTGCCATAGTTTTTGGTCAGCAAGCGTTTATCGTAAATCACCACTTCCCCCCAGCAGCTGTGGCTTCGGATCAAACGCCCGACCTGCTGGATCAGGTTAAACGAGGCGCTCGGCAGGCTTTGCACCTCAAACGGATAGCGATTGAGGCTTTTCAGCCATTCCCCTTCGGTGATCACCACCGGGCTGTCGATGGGCGGAAAAGCGATTTTGTGGATATGCACCTGGCTGAGCAGATCACCTTTCAAATCAAGCCCCTCGGCAAATGACTGTAAGCCCACCAGCACACTGCGCTCACCGTTGCCGACGCGTTTGCGGTGCAGTTCAACTAAACGGTAACGTGGCTGATCGCCCTGCACCAGCAACATCAACCGTAAATCCGTCACATAGTCGAGAAACCGCTGCATCGCCCGTCCGCTGGCAAACAGTACCAACATACCGAGATGTTTTTTGCTCTCCACCTGCTCACGGAAGAACGCCGCCATTTCAGCAATGTGCTGTTCTTCGTTGTCAATGGAAGGCTCAAAGCGCATCCGGGGAATAACAATTTTGCCCTGTTCGCAGTGGTTGAAGGGGGAATCCAGCGCCACAAAGCGGTCGCCCGCTTTCTCTTTCAGCCCGCTCATCTCCTGCAAACGCGAAAAACTGTTCAGCGATCGCAAGGTCGCGGAGGTGACAATAATGTGCGGAATGCTGCGCCACAGCAGCCTTTCCAGTTGATCGCTAACGCGGATCCCCACGCAGTGAAACCAGAGATGCAGCTGCCCGTCGCGCTCTTCCCGCGTCGCCCATTTAGTCACCGGCGCACCGGAAGATTGCGCCAGAGAAGCCAGCCGCCAGAGTTTGCTTTGCGCCTCGAACATCCCCAACGCGCGATTCATCTGCAAAATCAAACGGTGCAGACGCACAATGTCATGGCTGCCAGTTTTCTCACTTAAATCGTTAAGAAATAACTCCGCCAGCCCGCGTAGCATCTCGGTGAGTTTCGCCAGCCGCTGGCAGATCTCCAGCACTTCATCAGGCAGTTCGCCCATCGCGAAACGGTGCTCTGCCTCTTGCCCGGCAGGCATGTAGAGATTGAGAATGTTGTTTAACGAGGCGATAAGCTCATACAACTCTTCACAATGCGCATTCAAACGTTCAGGGATCGCCAGCGGTGGGATTGTCTTCGGGCGAAACTGCTCCATGCAGGTAGCGACCAGTTTGGTGAACAAGTCCAGCTGTAGCCGATACCACGGTGCGGTGATTTCGGCGCTCATCTCCAGCGCATCCCGCGCCACGTCCGGCAGGTGATGCCCTTCATCCAGCACCAGCAGTAAATTTTTCGGGTCAGGCAATACGGCTTCGCTTTCCATCGCCGCCATTACCAGCGCATGGTTTGCCACCACCACTTCCGCTTCCTGAATCTCCCGACGGGCAACAAAAAACGGGCATTCGCGATAGTAGTAACAGTTGCGGTTGAGGCAACTGGCTTTGTCGGTACTCAAACGACGCCAGAGATCGTCATCTATAGCGATATCCGTATGATCGCGCAGACCATCCCATTTATAAGTGTCGAGATCGCCCTTCAGCTTCGCACAACGTTTTTGCTCTTCCTGATTGTTCGGCGTCAGTTCGTCGTCAAGAAACGCCAGCAGATCCTGTTGCGTGGGTTCAGTGCTGGCGAGCGCCGTCAGGTTACGCGGACAAACGTAGCGCCCACGCCCAAAAGCGGCAGTGAATTTAAGATCGGGAATGATCTTTTTCAGCAGCGGTAAATCTTTGCTGTAGATCTGATCCTGCAACGCCACGTTGGCGGTACTCACCACCAGCGTTTTTTGCTCTTCGCGGGCAATGGCGATGCCGGGAATCAAATAGGAGAGCGTTTTCCCAACGCCGGTGGGGGCTTCAATCGCCAGATGCCGCCCTTCTTCTCCGGCCAGCGTTTTGGCGACGTCCGCAATCATCTGCCGCTGCGGCGCACGGGGAATAAAGTCGGGGATCTGTTCCTGAAGCGCCTTATACCAGGCGGCAATTTGCGCTTTAAGCGCGGCGGTTAATGCCATGAGAAAACCTGAAATACTGTATAAACAGCCAATATTGTGGCATTTTTCGGTTTTCAGGGGTAATGGTTTTTCTGTTTCTGGAAAGCGGCTCGCATTAACCACCAACATAATGCGGTTTAATGCCCGTTCGAACACAAAGGATCCAACACGTCATGCAAGACACCACCATAAATTTCTACAGCACCGGCGATGACTACGGTGATTTTTCTAACTTTGCCGCCTGGCCCATTAAGGTTGACGGGAAAACCTGGCCCACCTCAGAACACTATTTCCAGGCACAAAAATTCCTTGATGAAAAATACCGCGAAGAGATCCGTCGGGTTTCTTCCCCCATGGTCGCCGCACGCATGGGTCGCGATCGTTCTAAGCCTCTGCGTAAAAACTGGGAGTCGGTCAAAGAACAGGTGATGCGTAAAGCACTTCGCGCTAAATTCGAACAGCATGCAGAACTGCGCGCGCTCTTACTGGTAACAGCGTCCGCAAAACTGGTTGAGCATACGGGAAATGATGCTTACTGGGGAGACGGTGGTAATGGTAAGGGCAAGAATCGACTGGGCTACCTTTTAATGGAGTTGCGCGAACAATTGGCTATAGAGAAGTAACGTCTCGGGTGGCTTATGAGCGGTAAAACAGAGAAATCTTTTTTCCGCGTTCTCAAATTGCTGACAAGTGCTTGTTGTGAAATGCCGGATGCGGCGCAAGCGCCTTATCCGGCCTACAAAAGCATGCAAATTCAATATATTGCAGAGTTCACGTAGGCCTGATAAGCGTAGCGCATCAGGCAGTTTTGCGTTTGTCATCAGCCTGATGCCGGGCTATGCCCGGCATCAAAAGATTACTGCGCAGCGGCAGGTTTACGCGGACGGCGACGACGTTGTTGCTCGCCTGCCGGTTTGGCATCGCCGAGGCGACGAGATGGTTTTTCTGCGGGCTTCGCATTACCAGACTTCGCACCACCTTCAGCACGGCGAGGTTGCTGTTGACTGCGACCACCACCTTGCCCACGACCGCCGCCGCCACCACGTTGCTGGCGACCGTTCTGGATCGGTTCGGCTTTGATTGACGGGTCCGGCTCATAGCCCGGAATCGCAATGCGCGGGATCTCTTTTTTCAGCAGTTTTTCGATATCACGCAGCAGTTTGTGTTCATCAACACACACCAGCGACAACGCTTCACCGGTAGCAGCCGCGCGACCGGTACGCCCGATACGGTGGACATAATCTTCCGGTACGTTTGGCAGTTCATAGTTGACGACGTGCGGCAACTCTTCGATATCCAGACCGCGCGCAGCGATGTCAGTTGCCACCAGCACGCGAATATCGCCCGATTTAAAATCGGCCAGCGCACGAGTACGCGCACCTTGCGATTTATTACCGTGGATCGCCGCACTACGGATACCATCTTTATTAAGCTGTTCCGCCAGATGGTTAGCGCCATGTTTGGTACGGGTAAACACCAGCACCTGCTGCCAGTTCCCTTTACCAATCATATGCGACAGCAATTCGCGTTTGCGTTTCTTATCAACAAAGTGAACGTGCTGGGTCACCTGATCAGACGCAGTATTGCGGCGTGCCACTTCGATTTCCAGCGGGTTGTGCAACAGTTTTTCCGCCAGGGCTTTAATATCGTCAGAGAAGGTCGCGGAGAACAACAGGTTCTGGCGCTTCGCTGGCAGTTTTGTTAACACGCGACGGATATCGTGGATAAAGCCCATGTCGAGCATGCGGTCAGCTTCATCGAGGACGAGGATTTCTATCTGGTCCAGCTTCACCGCATTCTGATGTTCCAGGTCCAGCAAACGCCCCGGCGTTGCCACCAGAACATCAACGCCGCCACGCAATTTCATCATCTGCGGGTTAATGCTCACACCACCAAACACCACCAGCGAACGAATGTTCAGGTATTTGCTGTAATCACGGACGTTTTCGCCAATCTGCGCCGCCAGTTCACGGGTCGGGGTAAGAATGAGCGCACGTACCGGACGACGCCCTTTGGCGTGCGGCTCGCGGGAAATCAGGTGTTGTAGTAGCGGCAACGTAAAGCCCGCTGTTTTGCCCGTGCCGGTCTGGGCACTGGCCATCAGGTCGCGGCCTTCCAGCACCGCAGGGATCGCCTGCTGCTGAATAGGGGTGGGTTCACGGTAACCTTGCTCGGCAACGGCGCGCAGGATATCAGGGCTTAAACCCAAAGAATCGAAAGACATAACTACTCCGGACCGCCCCGACCGTTACCGGTGTAGTTTTCAGGGAGATACTGAAAATGAAAATGACAAAAACCACAATGTCATGAGGGAGCGGAGTGTAGCAGTTTTTGTGACGCAGCGCATAAATTATCCCTGTGACTGGCGTTGCTAAAATTTCTGGCCATACTGGACAACGCTAAAAATGAGTCATAATCTTAATCAATCATTTGATTAAGAATGGGCTGTGCTATGAATAGTCCTGCCATGACAACCAAAGGTGAACAGGCGAAAAAACAGCTGATTGCTGCGGCACTGGCACAGTTTGGTGAGTATGGAATGAACGCCACCACCCGCGATATCGCCGCCCAGGCCGGGCAGAATATCGCTGCCATTACCTATTACTTCGGTTCGAAAGAAGATTTGTACCTCGCCTGCGCCCAGTGGATTGCCGATTTTATTGGCGAGCAGTTCCGTCCGCACGCCGAGGAAGCCGAACGCTTGTTCGCACAACCACAGCCGGATCGCGCCGCTATCCGCGAACTGATCCTTCGCGCCTGCAGGAACATGATCCAACTGCTCACCCAGGATGACACCGTCAACCTCAGCAAGTTTATCTCCCGTGAACAGCTCTCTCCCACGGCGGCCTACCATCTGGTGCATGAACAGGTGATTAGCCCGCTACACAGCCACCTGACACGCCTGATTGCCGCCTGGACCGGCTGCGACGCCAACGATACCCGCATGATCCTCCATACCCATGCGCTGATTGGCGAGATTCTGGCGTTTCGTCTCGGCAAAGAAACGATTCTGTTACGTACCGGCTGGACTGCGTTCGATGAAGAAAAGACCGAACTGATTAACCAGACGGTAACCTGTCATATCGACCTGATTTTGCAAGGATTATCGCAAAGGAGTTTGTAGTGATGAAAAAACCTGTCGTGATTGGACTGGCGGTAGTGGTACTTGCCGCCGTGATTGCCGGAGGCTACTGGTGGTATCAAAGCCGCCAGGATAACGGCCTGACGCTGTATGGCAATGTGGATATTCGCACCGTAAATCTGAGTTTCCGTGTCGGTGGTCGCGTTGAATCGCTGGCGGTGGACGAAGGTGATGCGATCAAAGCGGGTCAGGTGCTGGGCGAGCTGGATCACAAGCCGTATGAGATTGCCCTGATGCAGGCGAAAGCGGGCGTTTCGGTGGCGCAGGCGCAGTATGACCTGATGCTTGCCGGCTATCGCGATGAAGAAATCGCTCAGGCCGCCGCAGCGGTGAAACAGGCGCAAGCCGCCTATGACTATGCACAGAACTTCTATGCTCGTCAGCAAGGATTGTGGAAAAGCCGCACCATTTCGGCAAACGACCTGGAAAATGCCCGCTCCTCGCGCGACCAGGCCCAGGCAACGCTGAAATCAGCGCAGGATAAATTGCGTCAGTACCGTTCCGGTAACCGCGAACAGGACATCGCCCAGGCGAAAGCCAGCCTCGAACAGGCGCAGGCGCAACTGGCGCAGGCGGAGCTGAATTTACAGGACTCAACGTTGATAGCCCCCTCTGATGGCACGCTGTTAACGCGCGCGGTGGAGCCAGGCACGGTCCTCAATGAAGGTGGCACGGTGTTTACCGTTTCACTAACACGTCCGGTGTGGGTACGCGCTTATGTTGATGAACGTAACCTTGACCAGGCCCAGCCGGGGCGCAAAGTGTTGCTTTATACCGATGGTCGTCCGAACAAACCGTATCACGGGCAGATTGGTTTCGTTTCGCCGACTGCTGAATTTACCCCGAAAACCGTCGAAACACCGGATCTGCGTACCGACCTCGTCTATCGCCTGCGTATTGTGGTGACCGACGCCGATGATGCGTTACGCCAGGGAATGCCGGTAACGGTGCAATTCGGTAACGAGGCAGGACATGAATGATGCCGTTATCACGCTAAACGGCCTGGAAAAACGCTTTCCGGGCATGGACAAGCCCGCCGTCGCGCCGCTCGATTGTACCATTCATGCAGGTTATGTGACGGGGTTGGTGGGGCCGGACGGCGCAGGCAAAACCACGCTGATGCGGATGCTGGCAGGATTACTGAAACCCGACAGCGGCAGCGCCACGGTGATTGGCTTTGATCCGATCAAAAACGACGCTGCGCTGCACGCCGTGCTCGGCTATATGCCGCAGAAATTCGGTCTGTATGAAGATCTCACGGTGATGGAGAATCTCAATCTGTACGCGGATTTGCGCAGCGTCACCGGAGAGGCACGTAAGCAAACTTTTGCTCGCCTGCTGGAGTTTACGTCTCTTGGCCCGTTTACCGGACGCCTGGCGGGCAAGCTCTCCGGTGGGATGAAACAAAAACTCGGCCTGGCCTGTACCCTGGTGGGCGAACCGAAAGTGTTGCTGCTCGATGAACCCGGCGTCGGCGTTGACCCTATTTCAAGGCGCGAACTGTGGCAGATGGTGCATGAGCTGGCAGGCGAAGGGATGTTAATCCTCTGGAGCACCTCGTATCTCGACGAAGCCGAGCAGTGCCGTGACGTGTTACTGATGAACGAAGGCGAGCTGCTGTATCAGGGAGAACCGACGGCCCTGACGCAAACCATGGCCGGACGCAGCTTTCTGATGACCAGCCCGCACGAGGGCAACCGCAAACTGTTGCAACGCGCCTTGAAACTACCGCAGGTCAGCGACGGCATGATCCAAGGGAAATCGGTACGCCTGATCCTCAAAAAAGAGGCCACGCCAGACGATGTTCGCCACGCCGACGGGATGCCGGAAATCGACATCAGCCAAACCACGCCCCGCTTTGAAGATGCGTTTATCGATTTGCTGGGCGGTGCCGGAACCTCGGAATCGCCGCTGGGCGCAATATTACATACGGTAGAAGGTACACCTGGCGAGACGGTGATCGAAGCGAAAGAGCTGACCAAGAAATTTGGTGATTTTGCCGCCACCGATCACGTCAACTTTGCCGTTAAACGTGGGGAGATTTTTGGTTTGCTCGGGCCAAACGGCGCGGGTAAATCGACCACCTTTAAGATGATGTGCGGTTTGCTGGTGCCGACTTCCGGCCAGGCGCTGGTGCTGGGGATGGATCTGAAAGAGAGTTCCGGTAAAGCGCGCCAGCATCTCGGCTATATGGCGCAAAAATTTTCGCTCTATGGCAACCTGACGGTCGAACAGAATTTACGCTTTTTCTCTGGTGTGTATGGCTTACGCGGTCGGGCGCAGAACGAAAAAATCTCCCGTATGAGCGAGGCGTTCGGCCTGAAAAGTATCGCCTCCCACGCGACCGATGAACTGCCATTAGGTTTTAAACAGCGGCTGGCGCTGGCCTGTTCGCTGATGCATGAACCGGACATTCTGTTTCTCGACGAACCGACGTCCGGCGTTGATCCCCTCACCCGCCGTGAATTTTGGCTGCACATCAACAGCATGGTAGAGAAAGGCGTCACGGTGATGGTCACCACCCACTTCATGGATGAAGCGGAATATTGCGACCGCATCGGCCTGGTGTACCGTGGGAAATTAATCGCCAGCGGCACGCCGGACGATTTGAAAGCGCAGTCGGCCAACGATGAGCAACCCGATCCCACCATGGAGCAAGCCTTTATTCAGTTGATCCACGACTGGGATAAGGAGCATAGCAATGAGTAACCCGATCCTTTCCTGGCGTCGCGTGCGGGCGCTGTGCGTTAAAGAGACGCGGCAGATCGTTCGCGATCCGAGTAGCTGGCTGATTGCGGTAGTGATCCCACTGCTACTGCTGTTTATTTTTGGTTACGGCATTAACCTCGACTCCAGCAAGCTGCGGGTCGGGATTTTACTGGAACAGCGTAGCGAAGCGGCGCTGGATTTCACCCACACCATGACCGGTTCGCCCTATATCGACGCCACCATCAGCGATAACCGTCAGGAACTGATCGCCAAAATGCAGGCGGGGAAAATTCGCGGCCTGGTGGTAATTCCGGTGGATTTTGCGGAACAGATGGAGCGCACCAACGCCACCGCACCGATTCAGGTGATCACCGACGGCAGTGAGCCGAATACCGCTAACTTTGTGCAGGGGTATGTCGAAGGGATCTGGCAGATCTGGCAAATGCAGCGAGCGGAGGATAACGGGCAGACTTTTGAACCGCTTATTGATGTACAAACCCGCTACTGGTTTAACCCGGCGGCGATAAGCCAGCACTTTATTATCCCCGGTGCGGTGACCATTATCATGACGGTCATCGGCGCGATTCTCACCTCGTTGGTGGTGGCGCGAGAATGGGAACGCGGCACCATGGAGGCTTTGCTCTCTACGGAGATTACCCGCACGGAACTGCTGCTGTGTAAGCTGATCCCTTATTACTTTCTCGGTATGCTGGCGATGTTGCTGTGTATGCTGGTGTCGGTGTTTATTCTCGGCGTGCCGTATCGCGGGTCGCTGCTGATTCTGTTTTTTATCTCCAGCCTGTTTTTACTCAGTACCCTGGGGATGGGGCTGCTGATTTCCACGATTACCCGCAACCAGTTCAACGCCGCTCAGGTCGCCCTGAACGCCGCGTTCCTGCCGTCGATTATGCTTTCCGGCTTTATATTTCAGATAGACAGTATGCCCGCGGTGATCCGCGCGGTGACGTACATTATTCCCGCACGTTATTTCGTCAGCACCCTGCAAAGCCTGTTCCTCGCCGGGAATATTCCAGTAGTGCTGGTGGTAAACGTGCTGTTTTTGATCGCTTCGGCGGTGATGTTTATTGGCCTGACATGGCTTAAAACCAAACGTCGGCTGGATTAGGGAGAAGAGCATGTTTCATCGCTTATGGACGTTAATCCGCAAAGAGTTGCAGTCGCTGCTGCGCGAACCGCAAACCCGTGCGATTCTTATTTTACCCGTGCTGATTCAGGTGATCCTGTTCCCGTTCGCCGCCACGCTGGAAGTGACTAACGCCACCATCGCCATCTACGATGAAGATAACGGCGAGCATTCGGTGGAGCTGACCCAACGTTTTGCCCGCGCCAGCGCCTTTACTCATGTGCTGCTGCTGAAAAGCCCACAGGAGATCCGCCCAACCATCGACACACAAAAGGCGTTACTACTGGTGCGTTTCCCGGCTGACTTCTCGCGCAAACTGGATACCTTCCAGACCGCGCCGTTGCAGTTGATCCTCGACGGGCGTAACTCCAACAGTGCGCAAATTGCCGCCAACTACCTGCAACAGATCGTCAAAAATTATCAGCAGGAGCTGCTGGAAGGAAAACCGAAACCTAACAACAGCGAGCTGGTGGTACGCAACTGGTATAACCCGAATCTCGACTACAAATGGTTTGTGGTGCCGTCGCTGATCGCCATGATCACCACTATCGGCGTAATGATCGTCACTTCACTTTCCGTCGCCCGCGAACGTGAACAAGGTACGCTCGATCAGCTACTGGTTTCGCCGCTCACCACCTGGCAGATATTCATCGGCAAGGCCGTACCGGCGTTAATTGTCGCCACCTTCCAGGCCACCATTGTGCTGGCGATTGGTATCTGGGCGTATCAAATCCCCTTCGCCGGATCGCTGGCGCTGTTCTACTTTACGATGGTGATTTATGGTTTATCGCTGGTGGGATTCGGTCTGTTGATTTCATCACTCTGTTCAACTCAACAGCAGGCGTTTATCGGCGTGTTCGTCTTTATGATGCCCGCCATTCTGCTTTCCGGTTACGTTTCGCCGGTGGAGAACATGCCAGTATGGCTGCAAAACCTGACGTGGATTAACCCTATTCGCCACTTTACGGACATTACCAAGCAGATTTATTTGAAGGATGCGAGTCTGGATATTGTGTGGAACAGTTTGTGGCCGCTACTGGTGATAACGGCCACAACCGGGTCAGCGGCGTACGCGATGTTTAGACGTAAGGTGATGTAATTTTTTATCTTTCGCCAGTAACGACACCACCGCCGGGCCGGCAAGGATCGCCAGCCCTGCAACGGCCAACAAATAGTTATTTTCCAGTACGCGGGACAGCAACCACAGCACAATCAGCGCCGCGCCAAAATACCAGGTAGTGGTCAGCTCTTCCAGCACATCCGCCACCTCACGCCAGCGTTGCTCGGGGTGGCGCTGAAACACCAGCATCATCACTACCGTTACGCAATACAGCACGCATAATCCCACGCCGACGTGAACCAGAGTTTTACTCATCCAGCCCACCACCAGCAGCGCCACTACCAGTAAATGCAACATAATCTGCCAGCAACTTAGGCCAGTTGCGACACGAACACGTTGTTGCCACTTCATGGCTTCTCTCCTGAAGAATTTATCTCTACTTACTCAGAGTACCGAACTTTACGGAAAATTCCGTAAGACCGCACCTTTTTGTGACGCCGACTACACTATTTCAATGAGATAAGAGGCCAAAACGGGAAAATTATGCCCGATCAAACACAACACTTTTCGTTCAAGGTACTCACCATCAATATTCACAAAGGCTTTACCGCGTTTAACCGACGCTTCATTTTGCCGGAACTTCGCGACGCCGTACGTACCGTCAGCGCCGATATAGTTTGCCTGCAGGAAGTGATGGGCGCGCACGAAGTTCATCCGCTGCATGTGGAAAACTGGCCCGATACCTCGCACTACGAGTTTCTCGCCGACACAATGTGGAGCGATTTTGCCTACGGTCGCAATGCTGTGTATCCGGAAGGGCATCACGGCAATGCCATACTGTCACGCTATCCCATTGAACATTATGAGAATCGTGATGTTTCGGTCGATGGTGCGGAAAAGCGCGGCGTGCTCTACTGCCGCATTGTTCCGCCGATGACCGGGAAAGCGATTCATGTGATGTGCGTACATCTGGGCCTGCGTGAGGCGCACCGTCAGGCGCAGATTGCGATGCTCGCCGAATGGGTGAATGAGCTGCCGGACGGCGAACCGGTATTGGTAGCGGGTGATTTCAACGACTGGCGGCAAAAAGCTAATCATCCGTTAAAAGTGCAGGCCGGACTGGATGAGATTTTTACCCGCGCCCACGGACGCCCGGCGCGCACGTTTCCGGTGCAATTTCCTCTACTACGACTGGACAGGATCTACGTCAAAAATGCCAGCGCCAGCGCGCCAACCGCGTTGCCGCTGCGGACATGGCGACACCTTTCTGATCATGCCCCTTTAAGTGCGGAGATTCATTTATGAAATGTAGCTGGCGCGAAGGCAATAAGATCCAGTTGCTGGAAAATGGCGAGCAATATTATCCCGCTGTGTTTAAAGCGATTGGCGAAGCGCAAGAACGCATTATTCTTGAAACGTTTATCTGGTTTGAGGATGACGTCGGCAAACAGCTACATGCGGCGCTACTGGCAGCAGCGCAACGCGGAGTAAAAGCGGAAGTCTTGCTGGATGGCTACGGTTCGCCGGATCTCAGCGATGAGTTTGTCAATGAACTGACGGCAGCTGGCGTGGTGTTCCGCTACTACGATCCCCGCCCTCGCCTTTTTGGTATGCGCACCAATGTGTTTCGCCGGATGCATCGCAAAATTGTGGTGATCGACGCGCGTATCGCCTTTATTGGCGGGCTGAATTACTCCGCCGAGCATATGTCCAGCTACGGTCCAGAGGCTAAACAGGATTACGCGGTACGCCTCGAAGGGCCGATTGTTGAAGATATTCTGCAATTTGAACTGGAAAACCTGCCAGGACAGAGCGCGGCCCGGCGCTGGTGGCGACGTCATCATAAAGCGGAAGAAAACCGCCAGCCGGGAGAAGCGCAGGTATTGCTGGTCTGGCGCGATAACGAAGAACATCGCAGTGATATCGAACGCCACTATTTGAAAATGCTCACTCAGGCGCGGCGGGAAGTGATTATTGCCAACGCCTACTTCTTCCCCGGCTATCGATTTTTACACGCCTTGCGTAAAGCGGCGCGGCGCGGGGTACGGATCAAACTGATCATTCAGGGCGAACCGGATATGCCGATTGTCAGAGTCGGTGCGCGCTTGCTGTATAACTATCTGGTTAAAGGCGGCGTTCAGGTGTTTGAGTACCGTCGCCGCCCGCTCCACGGCAAAGTGGCATTGATGGACGACCACTGGGCGACGGTAGGGTCCAGTAATCTCGATCCGCTCAGTTTGTCGCTGAATCTCGAAGCAAATGTCATCATCCACGATCGTAATTTTAACCAGACGCTGCGCGATAATCTGAACGGCATTATCGCCGCAGATTGTCAGCAGGTCGATGAGACCATGCTGCCGAAACGGACCTGGTGGAACCTGACCAAAAGCGTGCTGGCGTTCCACTTTTTACGCCACTTCCCGGCGCTGGTGGGCTGGCTTCCGGCGCACACGCCACATCTGGCGCAGGTTGATCCGCCCGCCCAACCGACAATGGAAACGCAGGATCGGGTCGAAACTGAAAGTTCGGGGATGAAGCCCTGATGAGTAAATCACATCCGCGCTGGCGCTTAGCAAAGAAGATCCTCACATGGCTGTTTTTTATCGCGGTGATTGTGTTGCTGGTGGTCTACGCCAAAAAAGTGGACTGGGAAGAGGTCTGGAAGGTCATCCGCGACTACAATCGCGTTGCGCTGCTCAGTGCGGTCGGGCTGGTGGTCGTCAGTTATCTGATTTACGGCTGCTATGACCTGCTCGCCCGCTTCTACTGCGGTCACAAACTGGCGAAGCGCCAGGTGATGCTGGTGTCGTTTATCTGCTATGCCTTCAACCTGACGCTCAGTACCTGGGTCGGCGGCATTGGTATGCGCTACCGTTTGTACTCCCGGCTAGGATTACCGGGCAGCACTATTACACGAATTTTCTCGCTCAGTATTACCACCAACTGGCTGGGCTATATTTTGCTGGCAGGGATTATCTTTACCGCGGGCGTGGTGGAGCTGCCGGATCACTGGTATGTCGATCAAACTACGCTGCGTATTCTCGGCATTGGCTTACTGATGATTATCGCGGTTTATTTGTGGTTTTGCGCTTTCGCGAAGCACCGCCATATGACCATCAAAGGGCAAAAGCTGGTGCTGCCCTCATGGAAATTCGCCCTCGCCCAGATGCTGATTTCCAGCGTTAACTGGATGGTAATGGGAGCGATTATCTGGCTGTTACTCGGTCAAAGCGTGAACTATTTCTTTGTACTGGGCGTGTTGCTGGTTAGTAGTATTGCTGGGGTAATTGTGCATATTCCGGCGGGAATTGGTGTGCTGGAAGCGGTGTTTATCGCGCTACTGGCTGGGGAGCATACCTCCAAAGGCACAATTATCGCCGCCCTACTCGCTTACCGTGTGCTGTATTACTTTATCCCGCTGCTGCTGGCGCTGATCTGTTACCTGTTGCTGGAAAGCCAGGCGAAGAAGCTACGAGCGAAAAATGACGCGGCGATGTGAAGTTCGGTTAAGTTCTTTTGGTTTGTGCAGATTGTTAGCAAAGTGCTATTTGTTCATGGCGGATGCGGCGTGAACGCCTTATCCGCCCTACACAACCGGACTAAGTTAATAGTTTACAATTCCAGTCAGTACCAGCTAAGCATAGCGCATCAGCCTCATTACATTTCTTCACGATTTTATTCATGAGGTTATATAAAAACGATTAACACGCATTTTTCCAAAAAAGAAACTTACCTATTTTTTACGACTAATGAAAAAACCGCGTATGCCTTTGCCAGACAAGCGTTATCGCTATTGCTGCAAGTATCCCAAAGAAGCCGATAAAATAGTAATAGAGTGTTAATGCGCCTATAAAAGCGCAACGAACCGGACTCCACAATTCTTCACTATGGCATTTCCCCGCCAGTTCAAGGAGCTTATTTCGTCCATGTGAGATAATGCCTGACCATAACACAATCATTAAGCAACTTATTACCCAAATGGGCCGTTCACTCATTAATGCCGCATTCACGATGATTACCAGGGCCAACCCTGTCAACGTCATCATAATGATGAAACGGTGAGAACCAGGATCAAATTTAAACAATAGACCTGCCAGCATACTGATTAAAAACATCGCTCCCGCAGTGCTGAACACGACAATAATGGCAGATACAGGCGCTAAACTCGCAACGACAATCGCCACCAACGAGAGTAAAAACAGATATATTACGCCTGCGACGGTCGCATTTATCTTGTTGATATCTTTACTTAAGCCATACATACAAAGTAATAATAACCCTATGGCGACATACATTGGTGGTGAATCATATTTGGTTGCCGTAATTTCGAGATACTTAGCTCCCCAGGCCAGCCCTGCGGTTGCCACCAAACCTAAAGCGGTAATGAGCCATATACCGTTTAATATCCTGGCCTCGTGCTGAAAATCGAATTTATTGCTGTTTTGCGAGTATGATTCCATTCTTTTAGTTATCCTTATAGAAAAATATTAATATTCATCATGAATAAATTTAAAACCACGCATACAAAATACTTTTGTATTTATGGATACGAAAAACACTTCCGCTCGGCCATAAGGCGTATTTTATACCTGGTACTTGTTAAGTGTCGTTTTTAGTAAGAAAAAAAATCCCGACACATGGCCGGGATAGTGATGGTGAAAAAAGAATTAACGACGATTGCCAAAAATTCGCAGCAACATCAGGAACAGGTTGATGAAGTCCAGATACAAGGTTAGCGCGCCAAGAATGGAGTATTTACGCAGGTTTGACGTGTCGCGGGTATCAATCTGCTCACCCATATTTTTCAATTTCTGAGTGTCATACGCCGTCAATCCGACAAAGACAATCACGCCGATGTAGGTGACCGCCCACATCAACGCTTCGCTTTTCAGCCAGAAGTTGACCAGCGATGCCAGCACAATGCCGATCAACGCCATAAACAGCATATTGCCGAAGCCGCTTAAATCGCGTTTGGTGGTGTAACCGTACAGGCTCATTGCGCCGAACATCCCGGCAGTAACGACGAAAGTGCTGGCGATAGAGGCCGCGGTATAGACAATGAAAATACTGGAAAGCGTCAGGCCCGTCAGCGCTGAATAAAGCATAAAGAGCATGGTTGTCACACCTGCACTCAGCTTTTGAATCATCGCTGATAACACAATAACCAGAGCTAATTGTGCTATTACCAGACCAATTAAAAAGATGCGGTTGGTGAATAACAGCTCCATAACGGCGGCGGAATTAGCCGCATACCAGGCAACAAACGCAGTAAGCAGCAAGCCTACCGTCATCCAGCCATAGACCTGTGCCATATAGGTTTGCAGGCCAGCTCGGGTTTGTACAATTGAATCAGAACGTGGGAATCTGTCCATGACTTTCTCCTGAAGATATAAGGAATATCTTAAGGATACTGCAAATGATGGGGCTGTGCATCGACGCAGCGTGAAAGCATGTACTGAGCGGTGAAATTGCCGGATGCAGCTGTGCGGTATCCGGCCTGCTAAAAACTACCAGCGTTTTGCCGCCTGCTGATCGCTCTCCCGGGCTTCGACCCAGCGGTCGCCTTCCGGCGTGGCTTCGCGCTTCCAGAACGGTGCGCGGGTTTTGAGATAGTCCATAATAAACTGCCCGGCTTCAAACGCACTGCTGCGATGCGCACTGGTAACACCGACAAAAACGATTTCATCACCCGGCCATAATTCACCAATGCGGTGAATTACCGTGACGCGCCCCAGCGGCCAGCGGTTACGCGCTTCATCAACGATTTCCACCAGTGCTTTTTCTGTCATTCCCTGATAGTGTTCGAGGGTCAATGCTTTGACGCTGTCTCCCAGGTTATGGTTGCGCACCTTACCGGTAAAGGTGACTACCGCACCGTCTTCGTCACGCTCCGCCAGCCACGGGTACTCTTCCCCTACACTGAACGGCTGCGGGCCGACAACAATTTTGGTTTCTGCCATCTTAACCTCCGGTTACCGGCGGGAAGAAAGCCACTTCGTCGCCGTCATTCAGCGGATGCTCAAAACTCACCAGCGTCTGGTTGACGGCAGCCAGCAATTTGCCATCTTCCAGCGCCAGCGCCCAGCGATCGCTCTGCGCGGCCAGGTGCTGGCGTAACGCTTCTACGGTTGGGAAATCCGCAGCCACTTCGGTTGCATCTGTTCCTACCAACTCGCGCACCTGGGCGAAAAAAAGAACTTTAATCATCCGCTTCCACCTTAAAGTCACCTGATTTGCCGCCGCTCTTTGCCAGCAAACGTACCGGACCAATCACCATATCTTTTTGCACCGCTTTGCACATGTCATAAATGGTCAGCGCCGCCACGGAGGCCGCGGTTAACGCTTCCATTTCAACGCCGGTTTTCCCGGTCAGGCGGCATAAGGTTTCTATACGCACCCGATTGTGCTCTGGCTCGGCCTGTAAATTGACTTCGACTTTACTGAGCATCAGCGGATGACACAGCGGGATCAGATCCCAGGTGCGTTTTGCCGCCTGAATACCGGCAATACGCGCAGTGGCAAATACGTCGCCTTTGTGGTGGCGACCATCAGTAATCATCGCCAGCGTCTCGCTGCGCATGGTGACAAAGGCTTCCGCCCGCGCTTCACGCACGGTTTCCGCTTTGGCGGAGACATCCACCATGTGCGCTTCGCCAGCGGCGTTGATATGGGTCAGTTGCGACATACTTATTTCTTCAAATGTGGATGGAAATTACACGGACGCGTACGGGCATCCAGCTGCGGCGCGATGATATTTTCCCATGCGGTACGGCACGCTTTGGTCGAGCCCGGCATGGCGAAAATCAGTGTCTTGTTAGCGACGCCCGCTACCGCACGGGATTGCAACGTTGCGGTGCCAATCTCTTCGAACGACAGCATACGGAACACTTCACCAAAACCTTCGACTTCACGGTCGAACAGCGGCAGCAGTGCTTCGGGAGCCTGATCACCTTCCGTCAGGCCAGTGCCACCCGTAATCAACACCACTTGTACATCGTCGCTGGCGATCCACGCAGATACCTGAGCGCGAATAGCGTAGCGGTTTTCTTTGACAATGGCTTTATCGACAACCTGATGGCCCGCTTCCTGCGCCGAATCGCGCAGATAGTGACCGGAGGTATCGTCTTCTTCACCGCGACGATTAGAAACCGTAAGAATAGCAATACGGGTCGGGATAAATTCAGTGCTTACCTGACTCATCTGATCTCTCCTTTTGACGTTTTAGCCGCCAATGTACGATAAGTTTTGCGTAATACCGGTGTTGTTTTGATGCAGGAAATGGGTCTGTTTTTTCTCCCGCAGCGCCGCTGAAATACGCGCTTCCAGCGCCTGTTGCTGGGTATCGTCTTCCAGCAGATCGCGCAGGTTAACGCCGCCCTCACCAAACAGGCAGAGATGGAGTTTACCAATGGAGGAGACGCGCAGACGGTTGCAGGTGGCACAGAAGTCTTTTTCATACGGCATAATTAGGCCAATCTCTCCGGCGTAATCCGGATGACAAAAGACTTGCGCGGGACCGTCGCTACGTTGACGTAATTGGTGGATCCAGCCGCGACGCAGTAGCTCGTCACGCAGAACCTGACCAGAGATGTGATGTTTACGGAATAGCTCGCTGCCCTCTCCCGTTTCCATCAGTTCGATGAAACGCAGCTGGATAGGACGATGTTGGATCCAGTTCAGAAAGGTGTCGAGCTGGTGATGGTTGACATCGCGCATCAGCACGGTATTGACTTTGACCTTCTCAAAGCCCGCCTCAAATGCAGCATCGATGCCAGCCATTACCTGATTGAATTTATCCTGGCCGGTAATGGCATGAAACTGACGAGCGTCGAGACTATCAACACTGACGTTAATGCCCGTCAGTCCGGCATCGCGCCAGTTCGCTACGTCGCGTTCCAGACGGTAACCATTAGTGGTGACCGCAATCTGACGGATGGCGTCATTTTCCCGCACTGCGGCGATGATATCGGTAAAGTCGCGACGTAAAGACGGCTCTCCGCCTGTCAGACGGACTTTTTCGGTGCCCAGACTGGCAAAGGCGCGCGTAACCCGGCGAATTTCATCGACGGTCAGAAAGCCTTTATTGGTGACGCCGCTCGGCTTGTAGCCATCCGGCAGGCAATATGTGCAACGAAAGTTACACACATCGGTAATCGACAGGCGCAAGTAATAAAACTTACGCGCAAATGCATCAGTCAGTTGTGAAGCCATGTACACCTTTCCAGATACGGGAGGCGAAGTCATTTCTTCCTTCGCCCTGGTGGCAACCTTTCAAAGCATTGTCACGGCCAAAGCACCATATCAGTTGACCCAGGTGCAGAGGCTAGAGTGTTTAGTGGTTATGCCGATACTAGCGCGTAAATGAGATTTTTACCATTCACCCTTTTCGCTATGTAATCATATATATAGCGTCATGATCGGCCTATTTCGCTACAGAATAAGGGAAAATGGCGGTTTTACTTTGATATACATCATCAGGGATGCAGAGCGAATATTGTCCTTTGGGGGTAGAAAACCATGAGTTGTATCCTCAATATTGGCAGGCTAATTGCTGTTCCCCCGTAATTTGCGCTACTGTAGCGCGGATAATCTGACTTCAGGAATGTATATGCGCAATCGTACGCTGGCTGACCTTGATCGTGTCGTTGCTCTCGGCGGGGGGCATGGACTGGGACGCGTTCTCTCATCACTTTCGTCTTTAGGCTCTCGCTTAACGGGTATCGTCACCACCACGGATAACGGTGGCTCGACGGGACGTATTCGTCGCTCGGAAGGCGGTATTGCCTGGGGCGATATGCGCAACTGTCTCAACCAACTGATAACGGAACCGAGCGTCGCCTCCGCGATGTTTGAATACCGTTTTGGCGGCAATGGCGAGCTTTCCGGTCATAATCTCGGAAACTTGATGTTAAAGGCGCTGGATCACCTTAGCGTGCGGCCTCTGGAAGCCATCAATTTAATTCGTAATCTGTTGAAAGTGGACGCGCAATTAATTCCGATGTCAGAGCATCCCGTTGATCTGATGGCCATTGACGATCAGGGACATGAAGTTTACGGCGAGGTCAACATCGACCAGCTAACTACGCCGATTCAGGAACTACTGTTAACCCCCAACGTACCTGCCACCCGTGAAGCGGTGCTGGCAATTAATGAGGCTGACCTGATAATCATCGGGCCAGGCAGTTTTTATACCAGCCTGATGCCAATCCTGCTGCTTGAGGAAATGGCGCAGGCACTACGCCGCACGCCAGCCCCTATGGTTTATATTGGCAATTTGGGAAGAGAATTAAGCCTGCCTGCGGCGAATCTGAAGCTTGAAAACAAGCTGGCGATTATGGAGCAGTATGTCGGTAAAAAGGTGATTGATGCGGTGATTGTTGGGCCGAAGGTCGATGTTTCTACAGTTAACGACAGATTAGTCATTCAGGACGTACTGGAGGCCAGCGATATCCCTTATCGTCATGACCGCCAGTTGTTACATAACGCACTGGAAAAGGCATTACAGGCTTTGGGTTAACGGGAAGCCGAAAGAAAATTCCGGCTTCCTATTGAAGACAAAGTACACGTTGTTCATGCCGGAGGCGGCGTGAACCCTTATCCGGCCTACAAACCGCGCAAATTCAATGTATTGCAGAGAAAATGTAGGCCTGATAAGCGTAGCGTATCAGGCAATTTTGCTTTTGCTATCTCTCTTCTTCGTTATCCTGTCACGATGCCGCAATAAACAACTCACGCAGCTGATGTAACTGGTCACGAATTTGCGCCGCCTCTTCGAACTCCAGATTTTGCGCGTGTTGCATCATCAGCCCTTCCAGTTCATGGATTTTCTGCTGCAACGCTTTAGGCGACATATCCATCGGTACATTATCCGGCTCAACAATCGGGCGCGATTTTCCTCTGCCCTTCGCTTTGGTTTTGGCAATGTTCTGCCCCAGCGCCAGGATATCGACCACTTTCTTGTTCAGCCCTTGCGGCGTAATGCCGTGTTCCTCGTTGTACTTCTGCTGTTTCTCGCGGCGACGTTCGGTTTCGCCAATCGCTTTCGCCATTGATGGGGTGATCTTATCGCCGTAGAGAATCGCTTTACCGTTGACGTTACGCGCCGCGCGACCAATGGTCTGAATCAATGAACGTTCGGAACGCAGGAAGCCTTCTTTGTCAGCGTCGAGGATCGCCACCAGCGAAACTTCTGGCATATCCAGACCTTCGCGCAGTAAGTTGATCCCCACCAGCACATCAAACTCGCCCAAGCGCAAGTCGCGGATGATTTCCATACGCTCGACGGTGTCGATATCCGAGTGGAGATAACGCACGCGTTCACCGTGTTCTTCCAGATATTCGGTGAGATCTTCCGCCATCCGCTTAGTCAACGTCGTGACCAGTACGCGTTCGTTAATTGCCGCCCGCAGGCGAATTTCTGAAAGAAGATCATCAACCTGAGTCGCTACCGGGCGCACTTCGATAATCGGGTCCAGCAGCCCTGTTGGACGCACGACCTGATCCACCACATCGCCGCCGGATTTCTCCAGCTCGTAATTACCGGGTGTTGCAGAAACATAGATGGTTTGCGGCGCTAATGCTTCGAACTCTTCGAATTTCAGCGGACGGTTATCCAGCGCCGAGGGCAGGCGGAAACCGTACTCCACCAGCGTCTCTTTACGCGCCCGGTCGCCTCGATACATGCCGCCAATTTGCGGAATAGTCACGTGGGATTCATCGACCACCAACAGGCCATCGGCGGGGAGATAATCAAACAGCGTCGGCGGTGGCTCACCGGGTCCACGACCGGAAAGAAAGCGCGAATAGTTTTCAATGCCTGAGCAATAACCGAGCTCGTTCATCATCTCCAGATCAAACTGGGTACGCTGAGTCAGGCGTTGTTCTTCCAGCAGCTTGTTATTTGCCAGCAGCACTTTGCGCCGATCGGCCAGCTCTTCTTTGATCTCTTCCATCGCCTGCACAATACGTTCACGCGGGGTAACGTAGTGTGTTTTCGGATAAATGGTAAAGCGGGGAATGGTTGAGATAATCTGCCCTGTTAACGGGTCGAAAAGCGACAACCGCTCTACCTCTTCGTCGAACAATTCGACACGTAGCGCAACGTCGTCGGACTCCGCCGGAAAAATATCAATCACTTCCCCGCGAACACGGAAAGTCCCGCGCTGGAACGCCTGGTCGTTACGGGTGTATTGCAGTTCCGCCAGGCGCCGCAGAATCGCGCGCTGATCGATAATCATGCCGACCGTCAGATGCAGCATCATCTTAAGATATAAGTCAGGGTCGCCCAGACCGTAGATGGCTGAAACAGAGGCGACCACCACCACATCGCGCCGCTCCAGCAAAGCTTTGGTCGCTGAAAGCCGCATCTGTTCAATATGTTCGTTTACCGAGGCATCTTTTTCAATGAAGGTGTCCGAGCTCGGCACATAGGCTTCCGGTTGATAGTAGTCGTAGTAAGAGACGAAGTATTCCACCGCATTTTCCGGGAAAAACTCTTTCATCTCGCCGTACAACTGGGCTGCCAGCGTTTTGTTGGGCGCCAGCACCATCGTCGGGCGCTGAAGGTCGGCAATGACGTTAGCAATGGTAAATGTTTTCCCGGAGCCCGTTACGCCGAGTAGAGTCTGGTGAGCCAGGCCATCTTCAAGCCCTTCTTCGAGGCGTCGAATTGCCTCAGGCTGATCGCCAGAAGGTTTAAAAGAGGAATTCAGTTTGAACGGTTTACTCATGAGTCGCTACCTGAAGGAGTGGGCGGGCAGGTATGTAATTTTACTCGTCGTGTTTAATAATGCCAACAAATTATACTGGATAAAAAAACAGTTTCACGCCACATTATTTCTGTTACACCGTCAACGAAGGTATCAATCATGAGCATAATTTGCTCAGTGACGAGATAAAACTCCAGGCTTGCGGGGTTATCCCCAAAGCAACGGCTTTTTTAACAATTGTCAAGATGGCTGATGACGGATTTATGGCAAGAGATGTCACTTTCATGACTGCCATTGCTTTTATATAATTAATTGAAAAATAACAAATATTTCCTTAAGCCTTCTTTCGCGTCAATTCGCGTGCAAGCCGCGTATTCTCTCGCTTGCATCACGTTTTCTAACTCTAATGCACATGGTTATCCACAGGAATAGTGGATAACTGCCTGCAGCCCGTATGCCCTGCCGCCTGGGCAATTCCCACACTAACCGCATATTGTGGGGGTAAATATTTTTTCTCAATTCTTTTGAAATTTAATTGGTTGAATTGCAGGCAGCAGACGACGCGATCTCGCTCGCAATTTAACCAAATATATTGCTACAACAATGCGGTGAGATTGAGGTACTTTCCGGTTAGCGCGTTTTCAGGGGGTTCATCAAGCCATGGGATCTCGCCAAGCAACGGTGCGGAAATCATCCGCTTGAGCGTGGCCATATATTCAGCGTGACGTTTGCCCGGTGGAGTGACATCGTTCGCTACCCACCCTGCAAGGGTAAGTCCGGCTTGCTGTACAGCCTGTGCGGTCAGCATCGCGTGATTAATACAACCGAGTTTCACGCCCACAACCAGTATCACTGGCAGTTGTTCTTGCGTTACCCAATCCGCGAAAGTGAAAGACTCAGAAAGCGGCGTAAACCAGCCTCCTGCACCTTCTACCAGTATCCAGTTTGCCTGCTGTGCCAGCGCGTGTAACCCGGCGCTCATAACCACGGGGTCGATAGGTCTGCCCTCTTCCGTACTGATGATATGCGGCGAGGTCGGTTCTGCGAAGGTGTAAGGGTTTACCGTGGCGTAATCCAGTTGCAGGCTACTGTTGCGTTGCAACGCCAGTGCGTCGCTATTACGTAAGCCTTCTACTGTCATTTCGCTGCCGGAGGCAACAGGTTTGTAACCTGCCGTCCGGTAGCCTGCAGCCTTTGCGGCTTGTAAAAGTGCGCAGCTGGCGACGGTTTTCCCTACTTCGGTATCCGTTCCGGTGACAAAATAACGTTTACTCACGAGCAATCACTCCCAAAAAAAGATGATACGTCAGAGGATATCGCCCCTGTTGTTGCGGCCAGGCTAGTTGCAATCGCTGCAACTGCGAACGCGTTAATATTCGCTGGTCGCGTCCTTCATGAAGATGCGTGGCACCGATGCCTTTCAGCGAACGCATGGCACTGAGCGCGTCATCAAACCACAGTGTGACGGGCTGAATATGGTGTTGATAATGCAAACCTTTCAGCGACTGTTCGATTTCATCTGGCGGTAAAAAACGATTGGCATGAGGCCGCTCGTCCACCGCCTGCCACGCCTGATGCAGTTCGGGTAACGATCCCTGCACCAGCGTGGTAAACGCGACCACGCCTCCGGAGCGCACCACCCGATACAGCTCGCGGAGTGCCGTGGATAAATTACCGCACCACTGCACCGCGAGATTGCTCCATGCAAGATCGAACGTCGCGTTCGCCAGCGGTAAGGATTCGATATCGCCCGCCAGATAATGATCTGCGGCATCTTGTTGGCGTGCCTGCGCAAGCATAAGTGGCGAGAGATCTAACGCCGTCACCTGCGAGTGACGTTCGCGCCAGTGGCGGCTCATCCAGCCTGGTCCACAGCCAGCATCCAGTACGTGGGGGTATTTACGCTGTGGGAGCATTGCCAGTAAGGCATCGGCACTCTGGCGCTGTAGATTTGCGTGTTCCTCGTATTGCGCGGCTGCCCGACCAAATGCCGCCGCAATGGCTTGTTTATTGACCGTTGCCATGCAGCACCTCCAGCAGACGGTCGATATCCTGTGTTTCATGTGCCGCAGTCAACGTCAGGCGCAGTCGCGCAGTGCCGACGGGTACGGTTGGCGGGCGAATCGCCGTGACCCAGCAACCTTGCTGGCGCAGTTTTTCTGCCAGTTGTAACGCACGGCTGTTATCACCGACAATCAATGGCTGGATGGCGCTGCATGAATCCGCAAGAGTAAACGGCAGCCCCTGCACTCCGGCACGAAAACGCGTAATGAGTGCCGCCAGTTTTTCGCGCCGTGCATCGCCCTCATCACTGCGAATGACCGCCAGCGACGCATGTAATGCCTGCGCCTGAGCGGGCGGCATACTGGTGCTGTAGATAAGATGGCGGGCGAATTGCAGCAGATAATCCGCCACGCTATCAGAACAAAGCACCGCCGCGCCGCTGACGCCAAATCCTTTGCCAAAAGTGACTACCAGCAATTCTGGTTTTACCTTTTGCAGCCAGCAGCTGCCGCGCCCCTGCTCCCCGATAACACCCGTGCCGTGGGCATCATCGACCATCAACCAGCCATTGTGCTGTTGCGTGACCTGCTGGATTTCCGCCAGTGGCGCACTATCGCCGTCCATGCTGAACACGCCTTCTGTCACCACCAGTTGCTGCCCCGGACACGGGGAAGCAAGCAGTCGCGCCAGATGAGCGACATCGTTATGAGCAAAACGGCGAAGCGGCGACGGGCTTAAACTGGCAGCCTCCAGCAAGGAGGCATGGCTAAGCCGATCGGCAACAATACGGTCCTCTTTTGCCATCATTGCGGCAATGACGGCCTGATTCGCGGCAAAACCAGAGATAAACAGCAGCGCCCGCGAATAGCCAAGCCACTCGGCCAGTTCTTCTTCCAGCGCCTGATGCGCCACGCTATAACCGCTGACATGCCCGGAACCGCCGCTACCTACACCAAACTTTTCTGCGCCCTGCTGCCAGGCGCGGATAATTTGCGGATGATGGCTTAAACCGAGGTAATCATTGCTGGAAAAGTTCAGATACTGGTGCTCGTCCGCCACCAGCCAGCGTCCGGCTCCTTGCGCCACCGGATAACGGCGACGCAGGGCATCGGCAGCACGCCGCGCATCGAGCGCCGCGTTGATTTTCTCCTGCCAGCTCATAGTGCTGCCGCGTTGTAATATTCGTCGGTGTCCGGGGTCATCAGCGCCTGCTCCAGACGCTGCTGTTGTTCGTTATCGCCTGCCAGCACGGCAGTTTGCTGCGGATTCAGCCCCAGTTTGCGGAACAGTTGCAGGTCTTTATCTTCTTCCGGATTCGGCGTAGTCAGCAGTTTGCAACCGTAGAAAATCGAGTTTGCGCCTGCCATAAAGCACATCGCTTGAGTCTGTTCGTTCATCTGCTCGCGTCCGGCAGAAAGGCGTACGTAAGAGGTCGGCATCATGATCCGCGCTACGGCAATGGTGCGAATAAAATCAAAGGCATCGACATCATCGTTATCCGCCAGCGGCGTGCCTTTCACCTTCACCAGCATGTTGATTGGTACGCTTTCCGGCGGCGTCGGCAGGTTTGCCAGTTGCAGCAATAATCCGGCGCGATCGTTCACCGTTTCGCCTAAGCCAACAATGCCACCTGAACAGACTTTGATCCCGGCATCGCGCACTTTTTCCAGCGTATCGAGGCGTTCCTGATAAGTGCGTGTGGTGATGATATTGCCGTAAAACTCCGGCGAGGTGTCGAGGTTGTGGTTGTAGTAATCCAGCCCGGCGTTCGCCAGGCGCTGCGCCTGAGATTCACTCAACGTGCCCAGCGTCATGCACGCCTCCAGTCCCATCGCTTTTACCCCCTGCACCATTTGTTCCAGGTACGGCATATCGCGTTCGTGGGGATTCTTCCACGCCGCGCCCATGCAAAAACGCGTCGATCCCGCCGCTTTCGCTTTGCGCGCCGACTCCAGCACCTGTTCAACTTCCATCAACCGCTCGGCTTCCAGTCCGGTTTTATAGCGCGAGCTTTGCGGGCAGTATTTGCAATCTTCCGGACAAGCTCCGGTTTTAATCGACAGCAAAGTGCTGACCTGTACCTGACGAGGATCGAAATGCTGACGATGCACCTGCTGCGCTTCAAACAGCAGATCCAGCAATGGTTTTTCAAATAATTCTGTGACTTGCGACAATGTCCAGCGTGGGCGGTGAGCATGGGGCTTCTCCAAAACGTGTTTTTTGTTGTTAATTCGGTGTAGACTTGTAAACCTAAATCTTTTCAATTTGGTTTACAAGTCGATTATGACAACGGACGATCTTGCCTTTGACCAACGCCATATCTGGCACCCATACACATCCATGACCTCCCCGCTGCCGGTTTATCCGGTGGCGAGCGCCGAAGGTTGCGAGCTGATTTTGTCTGACGGCAGACGCCTGGTTGAGGGTATGTCGTCCTGGTGGGCGGCGATCCACGGCTACAATCACCCGCAGCTTAATGCGGCGATGAAGACGCAAATTGATGCTATGTCGCATGTGATGTTTGGCGGTATCACCCATGCGCCAGCCATTGAGCTGTGCCGCAAACTGGTGGCAATGACGCCGCAACCGCTGGAGTGCGTTTTTCTCGCGGACTCTGGTTCCGTAGCGGTAGAAGTCGCGATGAAAATGGCGTTGCAGTACTGGCAGGCCAAAGGCGAAGCGCGCCAGCGTTTTCTGACCTTCCGCAATGGTTATCATGGCGATACCTTTGGCGCGATGTCGGTGTGCGATCCGGACAACTCAATGCACAGCCTGTGGAAAGGCTATCTGCCGGAAAACTTGTTTGCTCCGGCTCCACAAAGCCGCATGGATGGCGAATGGGATGAGCGCGATATGGTGGGCTTTGCCCGCCTGATGGCGGCGCATCGTCATGAAATCGCGGCGGTGATCATTGAACCGATTGTCCAGGGCGCAGGCGGGATGCGCATCTACCATCCGGAATGGTTAAAACGAATCCGCAAAATGTGCGATCGCGAAGGTATCTTGCTGATTGCCGACGAGATAGCCACCGGATTTGGTCGTACCGGCAAACTGTTTGCCTGTGAACACGCGGGGATCGCGCCAGATATTTTATGTCTCGGCAAAGCCTTAACCGGCGGCACGATGACCCTTTCCGCCACGCTCACCACGCGCGAGGTTGCAGAAACCATCAGTAACGGCGAAGCCGGTTGCTTTATGCATGGGCCAACTTTTATGGGCAATCCGCTGGCCTGCGCGGCAGCAAACGCCAGCCTGGCGATTCTCGAATCTGGCGACTGGCAGCAGCAGGTGGCGGCTATTGCAGTACAGCTGCGCGAGCAACTTGCCCCCGCCCGTGATGCCGAAATGGTTGCCGATGTGCGCGTGCTGGGAGCAATTGGTGTGGTCGAAACCACTCGCCCGGTGAATATGGCGGCGCTGCAAAAATTCTTTGTCGAACAGGGTGTCTGGATCCGGCCTTTTGGCAAACTGATTTACCTGATGCCGCCCTATATTATTCGCCCGCAACAGTTGCAGCGCCTGACCGCAGCAGTTAACCGTGCGGTGCAGGATGAAACATTTTTTTGCCAATAACGGGAAGTCAGCGTGAGGGTTTCTGGCTACACTTTCTGCAAACAAGAAAGGAGGGTTCTTGACGGCTCCCCGCCCTGAATGACGGGGATTCCCACTTCAACGAGCCGAACCTAAGCCGCGTGCTGCGATTCAGGGTTTACAGGCTCTCCGTGGGCTAACACTGCCAGCCCGGCAGCTTTAATATTACGTGCCGCGTTAATGTCGCGATCATGGTCTGCGCTGCATTCAGGGCAGTGCCATTTACGAACATTAAGAGGCATTTTTTGCATGGTGAAACCGCAGCAACTACAGCATTTTGAGGACGGTAAATACTGGTCAATGGCGACCACTGACCGCTCGGCCCATTTGCCTTTGTACTGGAGCTGGCGAACAAGTTCGCTCCAGCCTGCGTCAGCTATTGCTTTAGACAGCTTCGGGTTGCGGATCATGTTTTTCACCTTTAGGGATTCGACGCAAACAACTTGGTTTTCGTTAATCAGTTTGCGGGACAACTTGTGCAGATTGTCCATCCGGCAATCGGCGATTTTCGCGTGGAGTCGGGCGACCTTTAAGCGGGCTTTAATACGGTTTCTTGAGCCTTTTTGCTTCCTGCTTAAACGTCGTTGTAGCAGCGTTAATCGCTTCGCATATTTAGCTGTGTGGCGGGGATTGTCGGTTTTGAATCCGGTATCGGTAACGAATAAATCTTTTAAGCCCACATCAATGCCGACCGTTTTAGCGGTAACAGGCATTGATACAGGTTCAAACTCACACAGGCAGGAAACAAAGTACCTGCCAGCGCTATCTCTGGAAATGGTAACGGTTGACGGCGCAGATGGTAATTCTCGACTCCAGCGAACATCCAGCGGCGACTTGCTCTTTGCTATATACAACTCGCCGTCACGGTGTTTAAACGCGCTGGCAGTGAACTCAGCCACCTGTTTGTGCCGTTTGCTTTTGAAAGCCGGATATGCAGCTCGTCCGGCAAAGAAGTTAGCAAAGGCGGCTTGTTGGTGGCGCAACGACTGCTGGAGGGGAACGCAGGAAACATCATTCAGCCATATGTATTCAGGCTCTTTTTTGAGCGCCGTAAGGCGAGCGTTGGCCTGTAGATAACCGATCTTTTCCTTTCGCTCGTAGTACGCATCGGTACGCCAACGAAGGATGGAATTGTAGACGAAGCGCACACAGCCGAACGTCTGAGCTAAAAGCTCAGCCTGCTCAGTTGTCGGGTAAAACCGGTATTTATATGCGCGTTTCATGTGTTCACATACTAAAGAGGAAAATGTGATTATGCAAAGTACAGTTAGTCGGAAAACCGCCTCCTTTCCTCCCCGGCCTGAAGGCCGAGGTTTCCCGGAGGCATTCTAATGAAACTCATCAGTAACGATCTGCGCGATGGCGATAAGCTGCCGCATCGTCATGTCTTTAACGGCATGGGTTACGATGGCGATAATATTTCACCGCATCTGGCGTGGGATGATGTTCCTGCGGGAACCAAAAGTTTTGTTGTCACCTGCTATGACCCGGACGCGCCAACCGGCTCCGGCTGGTGGCACTGGGTAGTTGTTAACTTACCCGCTGATACCCGCGTATTACCGCAAGGGTTTGGCTCTGGTCTGGTAGCAATGCCAGACGGCGTTTTGCAGACGCGTACCGACTTTGGTAAAACCGGGTACGATGGTGCAGCGCCGCCGAAAGGCGAAACCCATCGCTACATTTTTACCGTTCACGCGCTGGATGTAGAACGTATTGATGTCGATGAAGGTGCCAGCGGCGCGATGGTCGGGTTTAACGTCCATTTCCACTCTCTGGCCAGCGCCTCGATTACCGCGATGTTCAGTTAATCACTCTGCCAGATGGCGCAATGCCATCTGGTATCACTTAAAGGTATTAAAAACAACTTTTTGTCTTTTTACCTTCCCGTTTCGCTCAAGTTAGTATAAAAAAGCAGGCTTCAACGGATTCATTTTTCTATTTCATAGCCCGGAGCAACCTGTGAACACATTTTCAGTTTCCCGTCTGGCGCTGGCATTGGCTTTTGGCGTGACGCTGACCGCCTGTAGCTCAACACCGCCCGATCAACGTCCTTCTGATCAAACCGCGCCTGGTACCTCTTCTCGCCCGATTCTGTCGGCAAAAGAAGCGCAGAATTTCGATGCTCAACACTATTTTGCATCCCTGACACCAGGTGCGGCAGCGTGGAATCCTTCCCCGATTACCCTGCCTGCGCAACCTGACTTTGTTGTCGGCCCGGCGGGTACTCAAGGTGTAACGCATACCACGATTCAGGCAGCGGTGGATGCGGCAATTATCAAGCGTACCAACAAGCGCCAGTATATTGCCGTGATGCCTGGTGAGTATGAAGGCACGGTCTATGTCCCTGCCGCTCCGGGTGGAATTACTCTGTACGGTACAGGCGAAAAACCGATTGATGTGAAGATTGGGCTTTCCCTTGATGGTGGCATGAGCCCTGCCGACTGGCGTCACGACGTCAACCCACGCGGCAAATATATGCCAGGTAAACCAGCGTGGTATATGTACGATAGCTGCCAGAGCAAACGCAGCGACAGTATCGGCGTGCTCTGTTCTGCGGTCTTCTGGTCACAAAACAATGGCCTGCAACTGCAAAACCTGACCATCGAAAACACACTGGGCGATAGCGTAGATGCGGGTAACCATCCGGCGGTGGCACTGCGTACTGATGGCGACAAAGTGCAGATCAATAACGTCAACATTCTCGGTCGTCAGAACACCTTTTTTGTCACCAACAGCGGTGTGCAAAACCGTCTGGAAACCAACCGTCAGCCGCGTACGCTGGTGACCAACAGCTACATTGAAGGGGATGTGGATATCGTTTCTGGTCGCGGCGCGGTGGTGTTCGATAACACCGAATTCCGCGTGGTGAACTCCCGTACCCAGCAAGAAGCGTATGTGTTTGCACCGGCTACGCTGTCTAACATCTATTACGGTTTCCTCGCCGTAAACAGCCGTTTCAATGCTTCCGGTGATGGCGTGGCGCAACTGGGCCGCTCGCTGGATGTTGATGCTAATACCAACGGTCAGGTGGTGATCCGTGATAGCGCCATCAACGAAGGTTTTAACACGGCTAAACCGTGGGCCGATGCGGTGATTTCCAATCGTCCATTTGCGGGTAATACCGGCAGCGTTGACGATAGCGACGAAGTACAGCGCAATCTGAATGACACTAACTACAACCGCATGTGGGAATACAATAACCGCGGCGTGGGTAGCAAAGTGGTTGCAGAAGCGAAGAAGTAAGAGCTATTAACTATTTGCCGGATCCGGCGTAAACGCCTTATCCGGCCTACGGTTCGATGCAAGTTGTAGGTCGGATAAGATGCGCCAGCATCGCATCCGACAATAAGTGCCGAATACTGCGTAAACGCTTTATCCGGCCTACGGTTCGATGCGATTCGTAGGTCGGATAAGATGCGTCAGCATCGCATCCGACAATAAGTGCCGGATGCGACCTACATTCACATGGCGCTTTTTATATCTGACGGTTTTTATTGAAGTTAATCAAACTACCCGCTTTGATAATCTCGCGCTCTTCAGCAGTCAGACTTTCCATATAGAGCGTAATCTCCGTTACCGGCGCATCTTTATGGATCACATAACCTTTAAATGTCGTACCTGGATTATCCAGCGCCGCTTTAATGCCAGGGATGTAAATGTAATCACCTACGTCAAAGTTCGGTGCTTCCGCCATTTGCAGCGGTAACATCCCCCAGTTGATGACGTTGGAACGGTAGCGTTTAGTCGCGTACTCCTCGGCAATATTCGCCAGACCGCCAATCACTCGCTGGCAGCTCGCCGCCTGCTCACGCGCAGAACCATCGCCTGGTTTGACCGCATAGACCATGCTGCCAATTTCAGTTTGCAGCGGATCAATATTTTCCTGACCAGCAATCTGCTTAATGCGCGCAAAAACGTCTGCCAGTTCGCTGACATTCCCCGCCAGACGCTGATTTTCCAGCTCGGCAGTGGCTTTACTTCTGCCAACATAACCCGGATCACGGCGTGACAGGGTAAATTCCGCCAGACCAATCGGATTTGAACGATACGAAGAGGTTTCACCGGAAGGAATCAATTCGTCAGTGGTGGTCACTTCGTCGAGGATCTTCGAGCACACTTTGAGGACGATATTGTCAGTCAGCGCGCCCAATTCCGGCCAGTCTTTGATGTTCGGTCCGTAGATCAGCGGTTGCTGAGTCGCCCCTTTAACAAAGCCCTGATAAACACGGTTTTTATACGGCGTTACATCGAAGGCGTACTCCGGCACGTTGTCCCAGCAATCGAGTTCGCTGGCAGAGGTTAAATAGCCACCGTTTGCCGCAGTCGCAGCGATAGAACGAGCGTCCATCAACGCCACCGCTGACATCTGCCCATTGGCTGGCTTAGAGCCTTCGCGGTTCGGGAAGTTACGTGTGGTGTGGCGAATACTCAAACCGTTGTTGATTGGCGTATCGCCCGCGCCAAAGCATGGGCCGCAGAACGCGGTTCTGATGATTGCGCCTGCGCCAATCAAATCTGCTACCACACCTTTTTTGGCGAGATCCATAAACACCGGCTGTGATGACGGGTAAACCGCCAGCGAGAAGGTGTCATTGCCACAGGATTGACCGCGCAGCGCATTTGCTGCGGCGATAACGTTTTCATAGTTACCGCCAGAACAGCCCGCGATAATCCCCTGCTGCACTTTCAGGCGACCATTTTCCACTTTATCCAGCAGCGAGAGTTTGGCTTTACCGTGCGCCACGCGTTCGGACTCAATTTCAATCTCACGCAGAATGTCGGTCAGGTTCTGGTTCAGCGTGTCGATTTCATACACGTTGCTCGGGTGGAACGGCAGCGCAATCATTGGTTTGATGGCACTTAAATCAACGCTGATGCAGCCATCGTAGTACGCCATCGGTTGAGGGTTAAGCTGGCAGTAATCCTGGCCGCGACCGTGAAGCGCCAGCCAGTTATGCACTTCTTCATCAGTTTGCCAGACAGAACTTAAACAGGTCGTTTCGGTAGTCATTACGTCAACGCTGTTACGGAAATCGGTAGAGAACGCAGCGACACCGGGACCTACGAATTCCATCACTTTGTTTTTGACGTAGCCGTTTTTAAACACGGCGCCGATAATCGCCAGCGCCACATCCTGCGGCCCCACATACGGCGCAGGTTTTCCGGTCAGATGCACCGCAACCACGCCCGGATAGTCGATATCCCAGGTGTCATTAAGCAGTTGTTTTACCAGCTCGCCGCCGCCCTCACCGACTGCCATTGTCCCTAATGCACCGTAACGGGTGTGGCTGTCTGACCCGAGGATCATTTTGCCGCCGCCTGCCATCATTTCACGCATATATTGATGGATGACCGCAATATGCGGAGGCACAAAAATACCGCCATAACGCTGGGCCGCCGATAAACCAAAAATATGGTCATCACCGTTAATGGTGCCGCCCACAGCACAGAGTGAGTTATGGCAGTTGGTCAGCACATACGGCAGCGGGAAACGTTCCATACCGGACGCTTTAGCGGTCTGTACAATACCAACAAAGGTAATATCGTGAGAGGCTAATGAATCAAACTTAATTTTAAGTTTATCCATATTTCCGGACGTATTATGAGAAGAGAGAATAGACCAGGCAATGGTGCCTTTTTTTGCTTCTTCTTTTTTTATTTCGCCGGTGAAATGTTCTTCGGCAATTATTTCGTTATTACTGGCGAGAAACACGCCTTTTTCAGATAACTTGATCATCAAATGCTCCAGATATCTGCGCACCGTGAAGTGCGCAGAAAGATAATAAATGGATATACTCTAAATAATTCGAGTTGCAGGAAGGCGACAAGCGAGTGAATCCCCAGTCACTTACTTAAGTAAGTGACTGGGGTGAGCGAACGCAGACGCAGCACATGCAACTTGAAGTATGACGAGTATATTTACAGCATGTTCCAGCCGATCAGCATATTCCACCACCATACGCCGAGGGTGATATGCACCAGGAAGGTTAATATCGTCAGTACCGCACCGACCAACCACCAGGATTTAATATCGTTGTAACCCACACCAAAGATGACCGGACCAGCCGCGCCACCATAGTGAGTAACCATGCCGCCGTAGGAGTTGGAGAACAACAGTGCCAGCGCGGTTAACATTAACGGTGCACCGGAGACGTTCGCCAGCATGGCAAATACCGGTAACATGGCAACGATATAGGCACTACCGGAAGCGAAGAAATAACGCACGATGATGCTAAGGAAAATAATAACGAAGAAAGCAACGTTACCGTGACCATCAAATGCCAGGTTATTTTTAAAGACTTCAGCTAACCATTCGAAGAATTTAACTTTCGATAATAAGGAGCTTAAGCCGATAATACCGCCGTACCAGATTAATGTATTCCAGCCGCCTTTATTTTTAACCACGTCTTCCCAGGTAACGATTCCTAGCAGCAGCATGGTCGCCATAACAACGATTGCCACAGTGGATTCATCAACCCCGAGCGTTTTACTGAAAATCCAGCCCAGCAGCGCCAGCACAAAGACACCGAGCAGCATTTTTTCACGGATTTTCATCGGTCCCAGTTCAGCAAGGCCCGCTTTGGCGATGGTTTTGTTATCCACCTTTTTAATTTCTGGCGGATACATGGTGTAAATCACCAGCGGAGTGACCAGCAGCATAATGATACCCGGCAAACCGGCGGCCAACGCCCATCCCCCCCAGCTAATTTGCAGGTGCAGAATGTCGTTGATCATTTTCAGCGCCAGAATGTTTCCCGCCATTGCGGTAAAGAACATATAGCTGGTGGTTTTGGTGACCATGTAAATGGACATCATCAAGTAATGTCCGACACGACGCGGGCTTTTTTCAGGTTCTGACCCCAAAGCCACCGCCACGCTGTTGATGATCGGTAATACAATGCCGCCCGCACGCGCGGTGTTAGACGGTGTTGCCGGAGCCAGTACCAGATCGAGGAATACCGTAACGTAACCCAGACCCAGGGTAGTGCTACCAATTTTACCAATCAGCAAATAGGCAATACGTTTACCTAAGCCGGTGGTCACAAATGCGGCGCTTAAGGTAAACGCCGAGAACACCAGCCAGGTGGTACCTGAAGAGTAACCGCTTAATACGGCGGTGGTTTTAAACGCACCGTCGGATAAGTTACCAACCACCACCATCGAGGCAGCAACGGCAATTAACAGTACGACAGGTTCCGGGAAAGGCTTGATAACCAGCCCCACAATCGCCGCCAGGTAAATACCAAAAAGTACCCATGCCAGTTCGCTTAATCCTGCCGGGGCTGGCATAAAGCCAATAATACATGGGATCGCTAATATCAGAATTAGCTTCCATAACGATTTCTTATTCATTTAAAATCCTGTTCTTTCTGTATGACTCATACAGAAGTCCTTTTTTGATTGTCCTTATCACGACAACGAAATTTTTCAGGGAAGATAAACTTCACCGGAAAATATTTTTCTGGTCGTCCGAATAACAGATGCACGTAACGTTGTGGCATCCTGACCGTCATTACTTAAATGAACGTCAAGCGCACCACTGGGGTGTTCAATATTGATATTGCCGTACCCCACAGAAGGGACGATTTGTCGGGTGACGGTGCCTTCCAATGCACAGCTACTGGAAATGGCAATAGCGCCAGTTATCGCCAGCGCGCGATGGCAAGAATGCGGCATAAAATAACGCACATTAATTGCCCCGCCTTTCTGCGCTGGAGAAATAAGCACAGGTTTAGGGATAACCATATTACTGACATCGCCTAAGCCCATTGCTTTACCCGCTTGCAGACGGATAGATTCAATGCGGGCTAATAATGCTTTGTCGGCATCCAGTTCCGCCGGTAATTCATAGCCTGTTTTGCCCAGATATTCAGCCGGAATAATGACGACTGGCATCGCCATATCAATACAGGTCACTGGAACATCGTCAAAATAATCAATCTGATTATCAGTCGGGAAGACTTTTCCGGTTTTTGTTCCTGCGGCATTCAGGAAAGTGAGAGCGACCGGTGCGGCAGTACCCGGTACGCCGTCAATTCTGGCGCTACCCTCGTACTCGACAACACCATTTGGCGTTTGCACATCAGCTTCGATGAACGTACCCGTATTGACGTTGCGGATACGTACGCGGGTAACTGGCGAAGTCGCTGCAATCAAACCATTTTCAATGGCGAATGCCCCAACGCCAGACAGCATATTGCCGCAGTTAGGTGTGGTATCGACACGCTGCTCATGGACGATAACCTGAGCAAACAGATAATCGACATCTGCACGCGGATCGCTGGAGCGGCTAATAATGGCGACTTTACTGGTCAGCGGATTACCGCCGCCGATACCGTCTATTTCCAGATCGTTACCGGAACCCATAATTGCCATCAATATTTTATCGCGCTGCGTTTGATCTTCGGGTAGATGTTCCGCTAACAGGAACGCGCCCCTCGAGGTTCCACCTCGCATCATCACGCAGGGTATTTTTTTCATAATAATGCCCTCAATTTAAAAACATAACTTATTGCGATATGGTTACATTAAGGGCAAAGCATCTCTAATGACTTTAGCTCCACGATTAATAACATTTTTTCATTAATTTAAGTGATTAAATTGCAGTTAAACTGTTTAACTGTAAATCACTAAAACGCACCGCTTCCATTTTTCGGAGTAATAATGAAGCATGAATTATCAAGTATGAAGGCATTTGTTACGCTGGCAGAGTCCAGTTCATTTAACAATGCTGCTAAATTACTTAATATTACGCAACCTGCATTAACGCGCAGAATAAAAAAGATGGAAGAAGATTTACACATTCAACTTTTTGAGCGTACAACTCGCAAGGTTACGTTAACAAAAGCAGGAAAAAGGTTGCTCCCGGAAGCTCGGGAATTAATAAAGAAATTCGATGAAACGCTTTTTAATATTCGTGATATGAATGCTTATCATCGTGGTATGGTGACGTTAGCGTGTATTCCGACCGCGGTATTTTATTTTTTACCACTGGCAATCGGTAAATTTAATGAGCTGTATCCCAATATTAAAGTGCGGATTCTGGAACAAGGCACGAATAATTGCATGGAATCGGTGCTGTGCAATGAATCTGACTTTGGCATAAACATGAACAATGTCACAAATTCATCCATTGACTTTACCCCACTGGTCAATGAGCCGTTCGTGCTGGCCTGTCGGCGTGACCACCCATTGGCCAAAAAGCAGCTGGTGGAATGGCAGGAGTTAGTAGGTTACAAAATGATTGGCGTGCGTTCCTCCAGCGGCAACCGACTGTTGATTGAGCAAAAATTGTCCGATAAGCCCTGGAAACTGGACTGGTTTTATGAAGTGCGTCATCTTTCGACGTCATTAGGATTGGTGGAAGCGGGACTGGGGATTTCGGCGCTTCCAGGCCTGGCAATGCCTCATGCGCCCTATTCTTCGATTATTGGTATCCCATTGGTGGAACCCGTTATACGTCGGACATTGGGAATAATTCGCCGTAAAGATGCCGTACTTTCTCCAGCAGCAGAACGCTTTTTTGCCTTGCTGATTAATTTATGGACTGACGATAAAGACAATTTGTGGACCAATATCGTCGAACGCCAGAGACACGCGTTACAAGAGATAGGTTAATACTCCCGGCGCAGGAGATTCAGCGCCGGGTAAATCAGCGGTTAGTGTGCGTTCACCACAACCCACATTGGCCCCTGCCCTACCGCATAGCGGCCTTTTTCATGCAGCAGCCCCTGCTCGCCGACAATTTCGTATACCGAGATATGGTGCGATTTTTGCCCGGCAGCAATCAGATATTTGCCACTGTGATCAACATTAAAGCCGCGCGGCTGAGTTTCCGTTGGCTGGAAGCCTTCTTTACTCAACACGCTGCCATCTTCCGAAACGCTGAAAACGGTAATCAGACTGGCGGTACGGTCGCAGGCGTATAAATGACGACCATCCGGGGTGATATGAATATCTGCCGCCCAACGGGTGTCGGAGAAGTTTTCCGGCATCATATCCAGCGTCTGGACACATTCGATATTGCCGTGCGGATCTTTCAGTTCCCAGACATCCACTGAGCTGTTTAACTCATTGACGCAATATGCATATTGTTCGTTTGGATGGAACACCATATGACGCGGACCGGCCCCTTCAACGATAGTCACTTCTGCGGGGTCCTGCGCCACCAGATGACCGTCATCGCTGACCGTAAACAGGCAAATACGATCCTGCTTTAATGCCGGAACCCACAGGGTGCGGTTATCTGGTGAAATATTGGCGGAATGACAGCCGTCCAGTCCCTCAACCACATCGACAACGCCCACTGGCAGGCCATCTTCCAGACGCGTTACGCTCACGTTACCCGCATTGTAAGAGCCGACAAAGACAAACTGACCCTGGTGATCGGTGGAAATATGCGTCGGGCTACCCGGCAGCGCAGACTCTGCGGCAAAGGTCAGTGCGCCATCGTCTGGTGCAATGCGATACGCCAGAACACGAAACTCCGGGCGAACGCCAACATAGAGATAACGTTTATCCGGGCTGACCACCATTGGCTGCACCTGCCCCGGCACATCGACAACCTGTGTCAGCGTCAGCACGCCTTCATGATTCAGGTTCCAGACGTGAATTTGCTGGCTCTCAGGGCTGGCGATATAAACTGTTTGCTTCATGAATGCTCCTTTGCATTTAGCAACTGACTTTAACAGCTAAAATTAGTCGCTTTTGGCGGTGAATGCTGAATTAAAACGCAGAATTTTGTCCAATAGTGGTATCGGTGTACCATTCGCGCAGACGAAAATTCTTAACCTTAATCTGGAAAACGCCATGACCACACGCGTGATTGCTCTCGACTTAGACGGCACCTTATTGACACCCAAAAAGACTCTGCTTCCCTCATCAATTGAAGCCCTTGCTCGCGCTCGCGAAGCAGGTTACCAATTGATTATCGTCACGGGTCGCCATCACGTCGCTATTCATCCTTTTTATCAGGCGCTGGCGCTGGATACACCTGCTATTTGCTGTAATGGCACCTATTTGTATGATTATCATGCAAAAACTGTGCTTGAAGCCGATCCAATGCCCGTTAACAAAGCCCTGCAACTCATTGAGATGCTGAATGAACACCACATTCACGGTCTGATGTATGTGGATGACGCAATGGTCTATGAGCATCCGACCGGACATGTCATTCGCACGTCTAACTGGGCGCAGACTTTGCCGCCGGAACAGCGCCCGACTTTCACACAAGTCGCTTCTCTGGCTGAAACGGCGCAACAAGTTAACGCCGTGTGGAAGTTCGCTCTGACGCACGATGACCTGCCGCAGTTACAGCATTTTGGTAAGCATGTTGAACATGAGTTGGGTCTGGAGTGTGAATGGTCCTGGCACGATCAGGTTGATATTGCGCGCGGCGGCAACAGTAAAGGCAAACGCCTGACGAAATGGGTTGAGGCGCAAGGCTGGTCGATGGAAAACGTAGTCGCATTCGGCGATAACTTCAATGATATCAGTATGCTGGAGGCTGCCGGAACGGGTGTAGCGATGGGCAATGCCGATGATGCGGTAAAAGCACGCGCCAATATCGTGATTGGTGACAATACCACCGACAGCATCGCCCAGTTTATTTATAGCCACCTGATTTAATCAGGCGGTTATCGACACACTTTTAATTTGCGCGTATAGCCACAGGCCAGGTTTGATCGCCAGTTCATCCCTGGCCCACGGGCTTATTCGCGCCCACAGCGTTTTACCGCCGACTTCCAGTTCCACTTCCACCTGGCCGTTATCGTCATAGCTATTGACGACTTTTGCGCGCAGCACATTGCGGATGCTGGTTTGTTGCGGCGGTTGTAAAACCAGAGAAACATCGGAAGCCTGGATGCGGATGCGTAGCGCGGCTTGCAGCGGTTCATCCAGCTTATTAACCCATAAATGCTGATCGCCCAGCGCCAGCGCGGTCATTGCGTAACGCGGATGATGTTCCAGTACCGTTACTTTCAGAATGCTGCTTTGTTGCTCTTTCGGCAGCCACGGATTCATCACGCTACTGCCCCACACTTCTTCCAGCGCCCCGAAAGCTTTCACCTGGCCGTTTTCCAGTACCATCACTTTGTCCGCCAGATGGAGGATTTCATCCAGCGAATGACTGACATACAGCATCGGAATGTTGATTTCCCGCGTCAGCCGTTGCAGATAAGGCAATAGCTCGCGTTTGCGCGGAAGATCCAGCGACGCCAGTGGTTCATCCAGCAATAATAATTCCGGAGCCGTCAGCAATGCCCGACCAATTGCCACACGCTGTTTTTCGCCTCCGGACAGGCTGCCCGGTAAACGGTCAAGCAACGGTTCAATGCCTAAAAGCGCCACCAGCTTATCGAACTGATCGACCATACTTTTCGACATGCCGTAGCGCAGATTGCCACGCACTTTGTAATGCGGGAACAGCCGTGCATCCTGAAACACATAACCAACGCGACGCTTTTCCGGCGTCAGGCAGATACCTTTTTCGGCATCATTTAGTACCCGACCATTGAGGACAATCCGCCCTTTTTGCGGGCGCGTCAGTCCACTAATGGCGTTAATCAGCGAAGTTTTTCCGGCACCGGAGACGCCAAAGATAGCAGTGATGCCATTGGCGGGCAGCGTTTCATTAATGGTCAGGCAATGGTTGCCCAAGGTCTGGGAAAAATTCAGTTCCAGCATGATTAGCGCCCCGCCCGTTCACGGCTGATTCTGGCCAGCCATTCTGAAATCAACAGGGAGATCATCGCCAGCGCAATAGAAATAATGCACAGTCTCGCTGCGCCGCTTTCACCGCCTGGGGTCTGGATCAGGGTATACATGGCAGAAGGAATGGTTCGCGTTTCACCTGGAATGTTAGAAACAAAGGTGATGGTTGCGCCAAATTCACCGAGCGAACGGGCGAAAGCCAGTACTGTACCGACGATAATTCCCGGCAACGTCAGCGGTAACGTGATAGTAAAGAAAACGCGCCAGCGCCCGGCCCCCAGCGTTCTTGCGGCCTGTTCCAGTTTGACATCAACCCCTTCCAGCGCCAGACGAATCGCCCGCACCATCAACGGAAAAGACATGACGGCGGCAGCGAGAACCGCGCCGCGCCAGCTAAACGCGAAGGTAATGCCAAACCAGTCATACAGGCGTTCGCCGATAAATCCGCGCCGTCCCATAGAAACTAACAGCAAGTAACCGACAACCACGGGCGGTAACACCAGCGGTAGATGCAGTACGCTGTCGAGCAGAGCTTTGCCCGGAAACGTGCAACGCACCAGTAACCAGGCAAAAAAGATCCCAAACGGCAGGCTAAACAGCACAGCCAGGGAAGAAACTTTCAGGCTTAATAAAACCGCCTGCCATTCTGGATCGGTCAGTATCATTACTTAGTTGTAAATCCGTAACGTTTAAAGATTTCCGCAGCCTGCGGTCCCTTCAGATAATCGTAAAATGCTTTCACTGTCGCGTTGTTATGCCCTTCCACGACGGCAACCGGATATTCCACTTTTTTATGCGAATCTTCCGGGAAAGTGGCGACCACTTTTACCCCTTTGCTGGCAACTGCGTCAGAACCGTAGACAATACCCAGCGGCGCTTCATTACGTTCGACCAGCGCCAGCGCCCCACGAACATCTTCTGCCGGAGCCAGTTTCGGGGAGAGCGTATCCCATGCGCCCAGTTTTTGCAGAGCTTCTTTCGCATAAATGCCAGCTGGAACATGTTCCGGATCGCCAACCGCCAGGCGGCCGCCATTCAGCAGAGAGGTCCAGTTAGTTTTGCTGTCGATGGTGAAATCTTTCTGCTCGCTGGCTTTCGGTGCTACAACGACCAGGCTATTGCCGAGCAATGTTTGACGCGTGGCGGTATCAATTCCTTTTTTATCAATTGCATAATCCATCCATTTCTGATCGGCAGAAATAAACAGATCCGCAGGCGCACCTGCTTCAATCTGACGAGCCAGAGTAGAAGAAGAGGCGAAAGAAGAAACGACGTCTACGCCTTTCTCTTTTTTATACTGCGTAGCGATATCCTGCATCGCGTTGGTCAGTGATGCTGCAGCAAAAACCGTGATTTTTCCTTCATCCGCCAACGCATTGCCAGCAACAGTGAAAGAGAGCGCCGCCCCGGCAAACAGGTTTAACCATTTACGAGCCATTTGTAACCCCTTTATTTAACGTTATGTAGGCGTCAATATAGCGGTAAGTTCAGAATTTTCCCAGCAGTTATTGTTAACCTTTGAGAGGTAGATAGAAAAAATATCGGCAGGAAAAGCAGGAAGTTGAGAAAAAGAAAATGCCCGACTCAGCGGGCATTCATGGAATCAATGATTTTGTCCAGGCTGGTCTTTTTTACCAACACCAGAAAAGATGTTGAATACTTCACCAAGACCGTAAATCAGACCCAGGATGATGGCCATCACGATAGGTACCATGATTACGGCGAATACCAGACTTTTTAATAACTCTAACATGGTCAACTCCAGATGTAGTCCTTTGACTATTCTAACCGTTAAGCACAGAAAAGCACTCCCCTTTTGTGCGGTCAGCTTTGCGTGGCGCGCATTTTCCGTCACAATAAGATTTTTGCCAGGACATTGTTATGCAGGCCGAAATCCTTCTCACCCTTAAGCTTCAACAAAAGCTCTTTGCCGACCCACGCCGCATTTCGCTACTAAAACACATCGCGCTTTCCGGTTCCATCAGCCAGGGGGCGAAAGATGCTGGTATCAGCTATAAAAGCGCCTGGGATGCCATTAACGAAATGAATCAGTTAAGTGAGCATACGCTGGTTGAACGAGCTACGGGCGGAAAAGGCGGTGGCGGTGCTGTGCTGACCCGCTATGGCCAACGACTGATTCAGCTTTACGATCTTCTCGCCCAGATCCAGCAAAAAGCCTTTGATGTGTTAAGTGACGATGACGCCCTGCCGCTGAACAGCCTGCTGGCCGCGATCTCACGTTTTTCACTGCAAACCAGCGCCCGTAACCAATGGTTCGGCACCATCACCGCCCGCGATCATGATGACGTTCAACAGCATGTTGATGTCTTACTGGCCGATGGTAAAACACGTCTGAAAGTCGCGATTACCGCGCAAAGTGGCGCGCGTCTGGGGCTGGATGAAGGCAAAGAAGTGTTGATTCTGCTGAAAGCGCCGTGGGTGAACATTACCCAGGATGACACCGTAGCCCAGAGTGCCGACAACCAATTGCCGGGCATTATTCGCCATATAGAGCGCGGCGCAGAACAGTGCGAAGTATTAATGGCGCTACCCGACGGGCAAACCCTGTGCGCCACGGTGCCGGTAAATGAAGCGGCTTCTCTTGAGCAAGGACAGAATGTCACGGCCTACTTTAATGCCGACAGCGTGATTATCGCCACACTGTGCTAAGCGTGTTGACAATTTGTTATGAAACACGTATCCCTGTCAGTAATCGCTGCAAAAAATGGGATATAAAATGTCATCGTTGCAAATTTTGCAAGGCACGTTTCGTCTTAGCGACACAAAAACGCTGCAATTGCCTCAGCTAACGTTAAACGCGGGCGATAGTTGGGCGTTTGTCGGTTCGAATGGAAGTGGGAAGTCGGCGCTGGCCCGCGCACTGGCCGGTGAACTTCCGCTTTTGAAAGGTGAACGGCACAGCCAGTTTTCCCACATCACTCGTCTCTCCTTCGAGCAATTGCAAAAGCTCGTCAGCGACGAATGGCAGCGGAATAACACCGATATGCTCGGCCCTGGCGAAGATGACACCGGGCGCACCACGGCTGAGATCATTCAGGATGAAGTTAAGGATGCACCGCGTTGCGCGCAACTGGCGCAGCAGTTCGGCATTACCGCCCTGCTCGACCGACGTTTTAAATATCTTTCCACTGGCGAGACGCGTAAAACCCTGCTCTGTCAGGCGCTGATGTCGAAGCCTGACTTATTGATTCTTGATGAACCGTTCGATGGTCTTGACGTTGCCTCACGTCAGCAGCTGGCAGAATTACTCGCCTCGTTACATCAGTCCGGTATTACTCTGGTACTGGTGCTCAATCGCTTCGATGAGATCCCGGAATTTGTCCAGTTTGCTGGTGTGCTGGCGGATTGCACGTTAGCGGAAACGGGCGCTAAAGAGGAACTGCTCCAACAAGCACTCGTCGCGCAACTGGCGCATAGCGAACAGCTTGAAGGTGTGCAACTGCCGGAGCCGGATGAACCTTCAGCACGTCACGCCTTACCCGCCAACGAACCGCGCATTGTGCTGAACAACGGCGTGGTTTCTTATAACGATCGCCCCATTCTTAATAACCTTAGCTGGCAGGTGAATCCTGGCGAACACTGGCAAATTATCGGGCCAAATGGCGCGGGAAAATCGACATTATTAAGCCTGATTACTGGCGATCATCCGCAAGGTTACAGCAACGATTTGACGCTTTTCGGCCGACGTCGCGGCAGCGGCGAAACCATCTGGGATATTAAAAAGCATATCGGTTACGTCAGCAGTAGTTTGCATCTGGATTACCGGGTCAGCACTACCGTGCGTAATGTGATCCTTTCTGGCTATTTTGATTCGATTGGCATTTATCAGGCCGTTTCGGATCGTCAGCAAAAGCTGGTGCAGCAGTGGCTGGATATTCTCGGCATTGATAAACGTACGGCTGACGCTCCTTTCCATAGTCTTTCCTGGGGGCAACAACGCCTGGCGCTGATCGTCCGCGCACTGGTGAAACATCCGACTTTGCTTATTCTCGATGAACCACTACAGGGGCTGGATCCGCTCAATCGCCAGCTTATCCGCCGTTTTGTTGACGTGCTAATTAGCGAAGGTGAAACGCAATTATTGTTTGTTTCGCACCATGCTGAAGATGCGCCTGCCTGTATTACCCATCGACTGGAATTCGTGCCGGACGGTGACCTTTATCGTTATGCGCTGACAAAAATAAATTGAGTCGGTAATGCTGACTGTGCCGGATGCGGCGTAAACGCGTTATCCGGCCCACAGTTCGACGCATCCAGGCATGAAACCGCATCTTTTTTTCAGATAAAAAGCGCAATCATTCATAAACCCTCTGTTTTATAATCACTTAATCGCGCATAAAAAACGGCTAAATTCTTGTGTAAACGATTCCACTAATTTATTCCATGTCACACTTTTCGCATCTTTGTTATGCTATGGTTATTTCATACCATAAGCCTAATGGAGCGAATTATGAGAGTTCTGGTTACCGGTGGTAGCGGTTACATTGGAAGTCATACCTGTGTGCAATTACTGCAAAACGGTCATGATGTCATCATTCTTGATAACCTCTGTAACAGTAAGCGCAGCGTACTGCCTGTTATCGAGCGTTTAGGCGGCAAACATCCAACGTTTGTTGAAGGCGATATCCGTAACGAAGCGTTGATGACCGAGATCCTGCACGATCACGCTATCGACACCGTGATCCACTTCGCCGGGTTAAAAGCCGTTGGCGAATCGGTACAAAAACCGCTGGAATATTACGACAACAACGTCAACGGTACTCTGCGTCTGATTAGCGCCATGCGCGCCGCTAACGTCAAAAACTTTATCTTCAGCTCCTCCGCCACCGTTTATGGCGATCAGCCCAAAATTCCATACGTTGAAAGCTTCCCGACCGGCACGCCGCAAAGCCCTTACGGCAAAAGCAAGCTGATGGTGGAACAGATCCTCACCGACCTGCAAAAAGCCCAGCCGGACTGGAGCATTGCCCTGCTGCGCTACTTCAACCCGGTTGGCGCGCATCCGTCGGGCGATATGGGCGAAGATCCGCAAGGCATTCCGAATAACCTGATGCCGTACATTGCCCAGGTTGCTGTAGGCCGTCGCGACTCGCTGGCAATTTTTGGTAACGATTATCCGACCGAAGATGGTACTGGCGTACGCGATTACATCCACGTAATGGATCTGGCGGACGGTCACGTCGTGGCGATGGAAAAACTGGCGAACAAGCCTGGCGTACACATCTACAACCTCGGCGCAGGCGTAGGCAGCAGCGTGCTGGACGTGGTTAATGCCTTCAGCAAAGCCTGCGGCAAACCGGTTAACTATCATTTTGCACCGCGTCGCGAGGGCGACCTTCCAGCCTACTGGGCGGACGCCAGCAAAGCCGATCGCGAACTGAACTGGCGCGTAACGCGCACACTCGATGAAATGGCGCAGGACACCTGGCACTGGCAGTCACGCCATCCACAGGGATATCCCGATTAAGGAACGACCATGACGCAATTTAATCCCGTTGATCATCCACATCGCCGCTACAACCCGCTCACCGGGCAATGGATTCTGGTTTCACCGCACCGCGCTAAGCGCCCCTGGCAGGGGGCGCAGGAAACGCCAGCCAAACAGGTGTTACCTGCGCACGATCCAGATTGCTTCCTCTGCGCAGGTAATGTGCGGGTGACTGGCGATAAAAACCCCGATTACACCGGGACTTACGTTTTTACCAATGACTTTGCGGCCCTTATGTCTGACACGCCAGATGCGCCAGAAAGCAACGATCCTTTGATGCGTTGCCAGAGCGCGCGCGGTACCAGCCGGGTGATCTGCTTTTCACCGGATCACAGTAAAACGTTGCCAGAACTGAGCGTTGCGGCATTGACGGAAATCGTCAAAACCTGGCAGGAGCAAACCGCAGAACTGGGGGAAACGTACCCATGGGTGCAGGTCTTTGAAAACAAAGGCGCGGCGATGGGCTGCTCTAACCCGCATCCGCACGGACAGATTTGGGCAAATAGCTTCCTGCCTAACGAAGCTGAGCGCGAAGACCGCCTGCAAAAAAAATATTTTGCCGAGCAGAAATCGCCAATGCTGGTGGATTATGTTCAGCGCGAGCTGGCAGACGGTAGCCGTACCGTTGTCGAAACCGAACACTGGTTAGCCGTAGTGCCTTACTGGGCTGCCTGGCCGTTCGAAACGCTACTGCTGCCCAAAGCCCACGTTTTGCGGATCACCGATTTGACCGACGCCCAGCGCAGCGATTTGGCGCTGGCATTGAAAAAGCTGACCAGTCGTTATGACAACCTCTTCCAGTGCTCCTTCCCCTACTCTATGGGCTGGCACGGCGCACCGTTTAATGGCGAAGAGAATCAACACTGGCAGCTGCACGCGCACTTTTATCCGCCTCTGTTGCGCTCCGCCACCGTACGTAAATTTATGGTCGGTTATGAAATGCTGGCAGAAACCCAGCGTGATCTGACGGCAGAACAGGCAGCAGAGCGTTTGCGCGCAGTCAGCGATATCCATTTTCGCGAATCCGGAGTGTAAGAAATGAGTCTGAAAGAAAAAACACAATCTCTGTTTGCCAACGCATTTGGCTACCCTGCCACTCACACCATTCAGGCGCCTGGCCGCGTGAATTTGATTGGTGAACACACCGACTACAACGACGGTTTCGTTCTACCCTGCGCGATTGATTATCAAACCGTCATTAGCTGCGCGCCACGCGATGACCGTAAAGTTCGCGTAATGGCAGCCGATTATGAAAATCAGCTTGACGAGTTTTCCCTTGATGCGCCCATTGTCGCTCATGAAAACTATCAATGGGCTAACTACGTTCGTGGCGTGGTGAAACATCTGCAACTGCGTAACAACAACTTCGGCGGCGTGGACATGGTGATCAGCGGCAATGTGCCGCAGGGTGCCGGGTTAAGTTCTTCCGCTTCACTGGAAGTCGCGGTCGGAACCGTATTGCAGCAGCTTTATCATCTGCCGCTGGACGGCGCACAAATCGCGCTTAATGGTCAGGAAGCAGAAAACCAGTTTGTAGGCTGTAACTGCGGGATCATGGATCAGCTAATTTCCGCACTCGGCAAGAAAGATCATGCCTTGCTGATTGACTGCCGCTCACTGGGGACCAAAGCAGTTTCCATGCCGAAAGGCGTAGCTGTGGTCATCATCAACAGTAACTTCAAACGTACCCTGGTTGGCAGTGAGTACAATACTCGCCGTGAGCAGTGTGAAACCGGTGCGCGTTTCTTCCAGCAGCCAGCTCTGCGCGATGTCACCATTGAAGAGTTCAACGCTGTTGCACATGAACTGGACCCGATCGTCGCGAAACGCGTGCGTCATATCCTGACTGAAAACGCCCGCACCGTTGAAGCTGCCAGCGCGCTGGAGCAAGGCGACCTGAAACGTATGGGCGAGTTGATGGCGGAGTCTCATGCCTCTATGCGCGATGATTTCGAAATCACCGTGCCGCAAATTGACACTCTGGTCGAAATCGTAAAAGCTGTGATTGGCGACAAAGGTGGCGTACGCATGACCGGCGGCGGATTTGGCGGCTGTATCGTCGCGCTGCTCCCGGAAGAGCTGGTGCCTGCCGTACAGCAAGCTGTCGCTGGACAATATGAAGCAAAAACAGGCATTAAAGAGACTTTTTACGTGTGTAAACCATCACAAGGAGCAGGACAGTGCTGAACGAAACTCCCGCACTGGCACCCGATGGTCAGCCGTACCGACTGTTAACTTTGCGTAACAACGCAGGGATGGTAGTCACGCTGATGGACTGGGGTGCGACTTTACTTTCAGCCCGTATTCCGCTTTCCGATGGCAGCGTCCGCGAGGCGCTGCTCGGCTGCGCCAGCCCGGAATGCTACCAGGATCAGGCCGCATTTCTTGGGGCCTCTATTGGTCGTTATGCCAACCGTATCGCCAATAGTCGTTATACCTTTGACGGTGAAACCGTGACGCTGTTACCAAGTCAGGGCGTCAACCAACTGCACGGCGGCCCGGAAGGGTTCGACAAACGCCGCTGGCAGATTGTGAACCAGAATGATCGTCAGGTGCTGTTTGCCCTGAGTTCAGATGATGGCGATCAGGGCTTCCCGGGTAATCTCGGCGCGACGGTGCAATATCGTCTGACCGACGATAACCGTATCTCTATTACTTATCGCGCCACAGTTGATAAACCTTGCCCGGTGAATATGACTAATCACGTCTATTTCAACCTCGACGGCGAGCAGTCTGACGTGCGCAATCACAAGTTGCAGATTCTGGCGGACGAATATCTGCCAGTTGATGAAGGCGGCATTCCCCACGACGGCCTGAAATCTGTCGCCGGAACGTCTTTTGATTTCCGCAGCGCCAAAATCATCGCCAGTGAGTTTCTTGCCGACGACGATCAGCGCAAAGTGAAAGGTTACGATCACGCGTTCTTGTTACAGGCCAAAGGCGATGGCAAGAAAGTGGCGGCGCATGTCTGGTCAGCAGATGAAAAATTACAGCTGAAGGTCTACACCACCGCTCCGGCTCTGCAATTCTACTCCGGCAACTTCCTCGGCGGCACGCCATCAAGAGGAACTGAACCTTACGCCGACTGGCAGGGGCTGGCGCTGGAAAGCGAGTTTCTGCCGGACAGCCCGAACCACCCTGAATGGCCGCAACCGGACTGCTTCCTGCGTCCTGGCGAAGAGTATTCCAGCCTGACGGAATATCAGTTTATTGCTGAGTAATGTTAAGCCCTCGTCATGAGGGCTTTATCCTCATATTGTTCAAATCACCAGCAAATACCGACATATTTGCAACTCAATATTCACAACAACCTTACACTGCGACACTATTTTCGCTATGGTTATGCGTAAGCATTGCTGTTGCTTCGTCACGGCAATATAATGAGAATTATTATCATTAAAAGATGATTTGAGGAGTAAGTATATGGCTGTAACTAAGCTGGTTCTGGTTCGTCATGGCGAAAGTCAGTGGAACAAAGAAAACCGTTTCACCGGTTGGTACGACGTGGATCTGTCTGAGAAAGGCGTAAGCGAAGCAAAAGCAGCAGGTAAGCTGCTGAAAGAGGAAGGTTACAGCTTTGACTTTGCTTACACCTCTGTGCTGAAACGCGCTATCCATACCCTGTGGAATGTGCTGGACGAACTGGATCAGGCATGGCTGCCCGTTGAGAAATCCTGGAAACTGAACGAACGTCACTACGGTGCGTTGCAGGGTCTGAACAAAGCAGAAACCGCCGAAAAGTATGGCGACGAGCAGGTGAAACAGTGGCGTCGTGGTTTTGCGGTGACTCCGCCGGAACTGACTAAAGATGATGAGCGTTATCCGGGCCACGATCCGCGTTACGCGAAACTGAGCGAGAAAGAGCTGCCGCTGACTGAAAGCCTGGCGCTGACCATTGACCGCGTGATCCCTTACTGGAATGAAACCATTCTGCCGCGTATGAAGAGCGGTGAGCGCGTAATCATCGCCGCTCATGGTAACTCGTTGCGTGCGCTGGTGAAATATCTTGATAACATGAGCGAAGAAGAGATTCTTGAGCTGAATATCCCGACTGGCGTGCCGCTGGTGTATGAGTTCGACGAGAATTTCAAACCGCTGAAACGCTATTATCTGGGTAATGCTGACGAGATCGCAGCGAAAGCAGCGGCGGTTGCTAACCAGGGTAAAGCGAAGTAAACGTCATTCGTTTAATAATGAGGAAGCCGACTGCAAGTGAGTCGGCTTTTTTGTTGCTAACAATGGAGCACATTGCCTGATGCGACGCTGCGCATCTTATCAGGCCTATGGTGATTCATCGGATACGCCACTCTGGCGGTGCATCCGACAATTAAACCTTACCCGCGACGCGCTTTTACTGCATTCGCCAGTTGACGTAACAGAGCATCGGTATCTTCCCAGCCGATGCAGGCATCGGTGATGCTCTTACCGTAGGCCAGCGGCTCGCCGCTCTCGAGGCTCTGATTGCCTTCCACCAGATGGCTTTCCACCATCACGCCAATAATGGCTGTTTCGCCACCGGCAATCTGCTGGCAAACGTCAGCACACACATCCATCTGCTTTTTGAATTGTTTGGACGAGTTAGCATGGCTGAAATCGATCATCACCTGTGCTGGCAGGCCTGCTTTGTTCAGCCCTTCTTTCACTTCAGCAACGTGCTTCGCGCTGTAGTTAGGCTCTTTACCGCCGCGCAGAATGATATGGCAATCGCCGTTACCGCTGGTATTCACAATCGCCGAATGACCCCATTTGGTCACTGAAAGGAAGCAGTGCGGCGCACCGGCGGCATTAATGGCATCGATAGCCACTTTAATCGTACCGTCTGTGCCATTTTTGAAACCTACCGGGCAAGAAAGACCAGACGCCAGTTCGCGATGCACCTGCGATTCGGTTGTTCGCGCCCCAATTGCGCCCCAGCTCATCAGGTCAGCGAGATACTGAGGGGTGATCATGTCGAGAAATTCGCCCGCCGCTGGCAGACCGCTGTCGTTAATATCGAGCAGCAATTTACGGGCAATTCGCAAACCGTCGTTGATCTGGAAGCTGTTGTCCATATGCGGATCGTTAATCAGCCCTTTCCAGCCCACCGTGGTGCGCGGCTTTTCAAAATAAACGCGCATTACGATTTCCAGGTCGTCTTTTAGCTCTTCACGCAGCGCCAGCAAGCGAGTGGCATACTCTTTAGCCGCGACAGGATCATGAATTGAGCACGGACCAATCACCACTAACAGGCGATCATCATTACCTTTCAGGATCTTATGGATCGCTTTTCGGGCATGGGCAACCGTATTCGCGGCATTTTCAGTAGCGGGGAATTTTTCCAGCAGTGCGACAGGAGGAAGTAACTCTTTGATTTCTTTGATGCGTAAATCGTCGTTCTGATAATTCATGTCTGTTCCAGTGTTGCCATACTTATCTTGGTGAATGCAATCCTTCCAATCTATATCTTCCGTCAGAATGTGTAAACGGGGTTTTACACTATGGACGGAATAATCCTGGAATCGGTAAGAAATACGCCAGATTGTCGCGAAAAACGAGATCTCTCCTACAATTTCTAACTGTAACTTCTTTGTTTATTAATTTTTTCACGATTCTCTGCTGGATCTCTTCTTCTGGCTGAAATCTTCAACCATTGCCTTATATTCACCTGCAAATGCACTGTTGGAAGAGGTTATCCGACATAACGCCCATAACAGGAGCATCCTATGAAAATGACAAAACTGGCCACACTATTTCTGACTGCCACTCTAAGCCTTGCCAGCGGTGCCGCACTGGCTGCCGATAGTGGAGCGCAAACCAATAACGGCCAGGCAAACGCCGCAGCTGATGCGGGCCAGGTTGCCCCGGACGCTCGTGAAAATGTCGCACCAAATAACGTCGACAATAACGGGGTTAATACCAACTCGGGCGGGACTATGCTGCACCCGAATGGTTCATCCATGAATAATGACGGCATGACCAAAGACGAAGAGCACAAAAACACCATGTGCAAAGACGGTCGCTGCCCGGACATCAATAAAAAGGTACAAACCGGTGATGGCATCAATAATGATGTCGATACCAAAACCGACGGTACTACGCAGTAAGCCAGGATATATAGCTGATAATGGGAGAGCGGAGGCTCTCCTTTTTAATTTTTCCCTTCTAAAAGAAGTATGATGTCATAAAGTTAAGTGAGATAAATTAAGGGATGACTCGTCATGGCGCACTCACACACTTCCCCACACCTGCCAGAAGATAATAATGCTCGTCGCTTGTTGTATGCTTTCGGCGTGACTGCCGGGTTTATGCTGGTAGAAGTCATTGGCGGTTTTCTTTCCGGTTCTCTGGCATTGCTGGCTGATGCCGGACATATGTTGACCGATACTGCCGCCCTGCTTTTCGCCCTACTCGCCGTGCAATTTTCACGTCGTCCTCCCACCATTCGCCACACTTTCGGTTGGCTAAGATTGACCACGCTCGCGGCGTTTGTGAATGCCATCGCCCTGGTGGTGATTACGATTTTGATTGTCTGGGAGGCGATAGAACGTTTCCGCACGCCGCGTCCGGTTGAAGGCGGTATGATGATGGCGATTGCCGTGGCGGGATTGCTGGCAAATATACTTTCTTTCTGGTTACTTCATCACGGTAGTGAAGAGAAAAACCTCAACGTGCGAGCAGCGGCACTGCATGTGCTTGGGGACCTGCTGGGTTCCGTTGGTGCTATCGTCGCCGCGTTGATAATTATCTGGACCGGCTGGACACCTGCGGACCCCATTCTCTCGATACTCGTGTCGCTTCTGGTTCTACGCAGCGCGTGGCGATTATTGAAAGACAGCGTGAATGAATTACTTGAAGGTGCGCCCGTTTCGCTGGATATTGCTGAAATGAAACGCCGCATGTGCCGGGAAATCCCGGAAGTCCGCAATGTGCACCATGTACATGTGTGGATGGTGGGCGAAAAGCCAGTGATGACGCTGCATGTGCAGGTGATCCCGCCACACGATCACGATGCCTTGTTAGATCAGATCCAACACTATCTGATGGATCACTATCAGATTGAGCACGCCACCATCCAGATGGAATATCAACCTTGTCATGGGCCAGACTGCCACCTGAATGAAGGGGTGTCTGGCCATTCACATCATCACCATTAATGGGACAGCGCGCGTGAACCTCTTTCGCGTGCGCTGTTGATCCACATCCGGCTGCCGTTGAGGGCAATAAAGGTCAGGATCAGATACTCCAGCGACATGGCATAGACGCCCTGCAAGGCGAAAATCACCACGCTAATCACGTTAATGATGACCCACAATAACCAGTTTTCGACGTATTTACGCGTCATCAGAATCATTGCCACGATGGAGAGTACCATCATGCAGGAGTCCCAGAATGGGAAGGCGTCCGGTTGCAATTCTGGCATCACTACCTGCAAACCCAATGCTTGCATAATCGTGACTGCCACGCGGGTCAAAAATGCAAACACCGGATTGATAAATACCGTCATCAGACCAATCGAAACAACGCAAACCGCCAACCAGCTTAGCGCCTTCGGCAATGGCAACCAGCGAATTTTCAACTCGGTTTCATGTTGACTGGTTTGTCGCGACCAGGCATACCAGCCATAAATGTTAGCGGCAAAGAAAAACACCTGTAACAGCAGGCTGGCATACAGCTGAATCTGAAAGAAAATAATGCCAAACAGGGTAACGTTGATCAGGCCAAAAAAGTAGTTGCTGATCTTCTCCAGACTGGCAAGGCCAATACACAGTAACCCAGCGATCGTCCCCACCGCTTCGATCCATGAGAGATCGTAACCGCCAGCACCGATCGGTATATGAACCAGAATGTTCTGTGTGCTAAAAAAATCCATCTTTCCCCCAATGCGTAGCATGACGCCTCATTGTCAGTTATCCACGTAGTGTAGCCGCAAAATCCAGCATGCGGTTGAGCGGCACCAGCGCCCTCTCTCGCAGATTTTCGTCAACATGAACCTCGTGATCGCTTCCTCCCTGTTCCAGCGCCTCTGCGATGGCCTGAAGGCCATTCATTGCCATCCACGGACAATGAGCGCAACTTCGACAGGTAGCGCCCTCGCCTGCGGTTGGCGCTTCCAGCAATTCTTTTTCTGGCACTGCCTGCTGCATTTTGTAGAAAATGCCCCGGTCAGTCGCCACAATCAGTTGCTGATGCGGCAATGTTTTTGCAGCGTTAATCAACTGACTTGTGGAACCAACAGCATCGGCCATATCGACAATAGCTTGTGGTGACTCCGGATGCACCAGTATGGCAGCATCAGGGTACTGTTTTTGTAATTGGGTTAACGCCTGAGTCTTAAACTCGTCATGAACGATACAGGCACCTTGCCAGCATAAGATGTCTGCGCCTGTCTGTTTTTGCACGTAACGCCCCAGATGTTTGTCTGGTGCCCAGATGATTTTTTCGCCCAAACTATCCAGATGGTCAACGAGTTCGACGGCAATGCTTGAAGTTACCACCCAATCTGCACGCGCTTTTACCGCAGCCGAAGTGTTGGCGTAGACAACGACAGTACGATCGGGATGGGCATCGCAAAATGCGTTAAATTCTTCAATCGGACATCCGAGATCCAGTGAACATTCAGCCTGAAGTGTTGGCATCAGAATTGTTTTTTCCGGGCTAAGAATTTTGGCGGTTTCCCCCATAAATCTCACCCCAGCAACTAACAGCGTAGAAGCGGGATGCTTAGCACCGAAGCGGGCCATTTCCAGAGAATCAGAAATACAGCCGCCGGTTTCTTCAGCCAGCTGTTGAATTTCGGGATCGGTATAGTAGTGGGCGACCATCACCGCATTACGTTCTTTCAGCAGACGTTTTATTTTCTCGCGATAATACGCTTTTTCATCAATGCTTAACGGCGTTGGCTTCGGGGGGAAAGGATATATCGCCGTTTCAGGATCAAACATCACGCTCATTTGGCCATCTCGTTTTACAGGCTTAACGTTAAAACCGACATAAGCGTGATATTCGCTATTATCGGCGTAATTTGTTTTATATGCTAAACAAGATAGTCGAGTGGTGGGGAAAAGTCACTCGAATTACGTATGAGATGCCGAATGCCATACTTTGCGTCTTATTCCTCCGACGTAGAGTTGTTTACGCAGCAAGCGCGGAGTATGTCATCAGGGTCAAGAATTGAAATTGAGGGATGCCTGAATAGCAAAAAAGCGCCTTTAGGGCGCTTTTTTACATTGGTGGGTCGTGCAGGATTCGAACCTGCGACCAATTGATTAAAAGTCAACTGCTCTACCAACTGAGCTAACGACCCCTTGCGGGATTATGCTGCTTTAATCATTTCAGGATGGTGGGTCGTGCAGGATTCGAACCTGCGACCAATTGATTAAAAGTCAACTGCTCTACCAACTGAGCTAACGACCCATATGGGTGTTACCTGAATGATTTTTACTCGAATCCAATCTTTAAGATTGGTGGGTCGTGCAGGATGACTCGCTTCGCTCGCCCTACGGGCCGCTGCTAGCGCAACGTTATCCTTCACGCTTAACATCTGAGTTTGATGTTAAAATTGGTGGGTCGTGCAGGATTCGAACCTGCGACCAATTGATTAAAAGTCAACTGCTCTACCAACTGAGCTAACGACCCACTTTTTCGTTGCTTTCGGTTTGTTTGATATCCCGTGGCAACGGCGGCATATATTACTGATTTCAGACTTGAGCGCAACAAAAATTTCGATGTAGATCACTCAACTGCTTATGAATCGCACGACACG
>NZ_VCDZ01000031.1:0-25969 GCF_005845405.1 Escherichia sp. E4930
AGCAGTTTCCCAGACATTACTCACCCGTCCGCCACTCGTCAGCAAAGAAGCAAGCTTCTTCCTGTTACCGTTCGACTTGCATGTGTTAGGCCTGCCGCCAGCGTTCAATCTGAGCCATGATCAAACTCTTCAATTTAAAAGTTTGATGCTCAAAAAATTAAACTTCGTAATGAATTACGTGTTCACTCTTGAGACTTGGTATTCATTTATCGTCTTGCGACGTTAAGAATCCGTATCTTCGAGTGCCCACACAGATTGTCTGATAAATTGTTAAAGAGCAGTTGCGACGCGGCTTTCAGCTCACTGTCGCGAGGTGGCGTATATTACGCTTTCCTCTTTCAGAGTCAACCCTGAATTTCAGGATTTTTCTCTTCAACCGAACCGGCTGTTTGTGTGAAGTGATTCACATCCGCCGTGTCGATGGAGGCGCATTATAGGGAGTCGGCTCAGGAAGACAAGCGGAAAAATGCATTTTTATTTCAACCGCTCATATTTTAGTCATTACGCCGATTTTTGCTGCTTTTTTATCGCTTGCGGCAGGTCTGCCAGGCTATTTAACACCCAATCCGCCGCGTTTTCTGCTTCAGGCGTAATAGGTTTACCCGTACGCACCAGCACTTTTGTTCCCACATTCGCCGCTGCCGCTGCCTGCATATCTTCTAATTTATCGCCCACCATATAAGAAGCGGCCATATCAATATGCAAATAATCGCGTGCTGACAAAAGCATCCCCGGATGTGGTTTGCGGCAGTCGCAGACCTGGCGAAACTCTTCAACACTACCCTGCGGATGATGCGGGCAATAATAGATACCATCCAGATCGACATCTCGGTCCGCCAGCGACCAGTCCATCCACTCGGTCAGCGTTTCAAACTGTGCTTCAGTAAATTTACCGCGAGCAATGCCAGACTGGTTGGTTACTACCACCAGCGCAAAGCCCATTTTTTTTAGCTCGCGCATGGCGTCAATAACACCGTCGATAAATTCAAAGTTGTCGATCTCATGGACATAGCCGTGATCGACATTAATGGTGCCATCACGGTCAAGAAAAATTGCGGGTACGCTCTTCGCCACCTTTTATAGCTCCTTAATAAGGCATGTGACGCTAGTATCGCATGTTTCGACCTGCAAGAAAGTGCTCTTCGCATAAACCTGATTGATTTAGACGTCTGGATGCCTTAACATCCATTTCATTGACGGCGTTGCCCGTTTCAGGCATGCGAAATGCCACGACTAACTTAATGACGATAATAAATAATCAATGATAAAACTTTCGAATATCACCAAAGTGTTCCACCAGGGCACTCGCACCATCCAGGCGTTGAACAACGTCAGCCTGCATGTGCCAGCTGGACAAATTTATGGCGTTATCGGTGCCTCAGGCGCGGGTAAGAGTACGCTTATACGTTGTGTAAACCTGCTGGAGCGCCCAACCGAGGGTAGCGTGCTGGTCGATGGCCAGGAGCTGACCACGCTGTCAGAATCTGAGTTGACTAAAGCTCGCCGCCAGATTGGTATGATTTTCCAGCATTTTAACCTGCTCTCTTCGCGTACTGTTTTTGGCAACGTGGCTCTGCCGCTGGAGCTGGACAACACACCGAAAGACGAGATCAAACGTCGCGTGACGGAATTGCTGTCATTGGTTGGTCTTGGTGATAAGCATGATAGCTATCCGTCGAACCTTTCCGGTGGGCAGAAACAGCGTGTGGCAATTGCCCGTGCGTTAGCCAGCAATCCCAAAGTATTGCTGTGTGATGAAGCCACCAGCGCGCTGGACCCGGCAACGACACGTTCTATTCTCGAACTGCTGAAAGACATCAACCGCCGTCTGGGTTTGACGATTCTGTTGATCACTCACGAAATGGACGTTGTGAAGCGCATTTGTGATTGCGTGGCGGTCATCAGCAATGGCGAACTGATCGAGCAGGACAAGGTAAGTGAAGTGTTCTCACATCCGAAAACGCCGCTGGCGCAGAAATTTATTCAGTCGACCCTGCATCTGGATATCCCGGAAGATTATCAGGAACGTCTGCAAGCGGAGCCGTTCACTGACTGCGTGCCGATGCTGCGTCTGGAGTTTACCGGTCAGTCGGTCGATGCCCCGCTGCTCTCCGAAACCGCGCGTCGTTTCAACGTTAATAACAACATTATTAGCGCGCAGATGGATTACGCCGGTGGCGTTAAGTTCGGCATCATGCTGACTGAAATGCACGGCACACAACAAGATACGCAAGCCGCCATTGCCTGGCTGCAGGAACACCATGTAAAAGTAGAGGTACTGGGTTATGTCTGAGCCGATGATGTGGCTGCTGGTTCGTGGCGTATGGGAAACGCTGGCAATGACCTTCGTATCCGGTTTTTTTGGGTTTGTGATTGGTCTGCCGGTTGGTGTTCTGCTTTATGTCACGCGTCCGGGGCAAATTATTGCTAACGCGAAGCTGTATCGTACCGTTTCTGCGATTGTGAACATTTTCCGTTCCATCCCGTTCATTATATTGCTGGTATGGATGATTCCGTTTACCCGCGTTATTGTCGGTACATCGATTGGTTTGCAGGCAGCGATTGTTCCGTTAACCGTTGGCGCAGCGCCGTTTATTGCCCGTATGGTCGAGAACGCCCTGCTGGAGATCCCAACCGGGTTAATTGAAGCTTCCCGCGCAATGGGTGCCACGCCAATGCAGATCGTCCGTAAAGTGCTGTTACCGGAAGCGCTGCCGGGTCTGGTGAATGCGGCAACTATCACCCTGATTACCCTGGTCGGTTATTCCGCGATGGGTGGTGCAGTCGGTGCCGGTGGTTTAGGTCAGATTGGCTATCAGTATGGCTACATCGGCTACAACGCGACGGTGATGAATACGGTACTGGTATTGCTGGTTATTCTAGTTTATTTAATTCAGTTCGCAGGCGACCGCATCGTCCGGGCTGTCACTCGCAAGTAACGTTCAACACAACATAAATAATTGAAGAAGGAATAAGGTATGGCGTTCAAATTCAAAACCTTTGCGGCAGTGGGAGCCCTGATTGGATCACTGGCACTGGTAGGCTGCGGTCAGGATGAAAAAGATCCAAACCACATTAAAGTCGGCGTGATTGTTGGTGCCGAACAGCAGGTTGCAGAAGTCGCGCAGAAAGTTGCGAAAGACAAATATGGCCTGGACGTTGAGCTGGTAACCTTCAACGACTATGTTCTGCCAAACGAAGCATTGAGCAAAGGCGATATCGACGCCAACGCCTTCCAGCATAAACCGTACCTTGATCAGCAACTGAAAGATCGTGGCTACAAACTGGTCGCAGTAGGCAACACTTTTGTTTATCCAATTGCTGGCTACTCCAAGAAAATCAAATCACTGGATGAACTGCAGGATGGTTCGCAGGTTGCCGTGCCAAACGACCCAACTAACCTTGGCCGTTCTCTGCTGCTGCTGCAAAAAGTGGGCTTGATCAAACTGAAAGATGGCGTTGGCCTGCTGCCGACCGTTCTTGATGTTGTTGAGAACCCAAAAAATCTGAAAATTGTTGAGCTGGAAGCACCGCAACTGCCTCGCTCTCTGGACGACGCGCAAATCGCTCTGGCAGTTATCAACACCACCTATGCCAGCCAGATTGGCCTGACTCCGGCGAAAGACGGTATCTTTGTCGAAGATAAAGAGTCCCCGTACGTAAACCTGATCGTGACGCGTGAAGACAACAAAGACGCAGAGAACGTGAAGAAATTCGTCCAGGCTTATCAGTCTGACGAAGTTTACGAAGCAGCAAACAAAGTGTTTAACGGCGGCGCTGTTAAAGGCTGGTAATATTTAGGCTGTTTCCACAATTTGTAATATCATTCAGGACGGGCGCTTGCCCGTCTTGTCATTTTTACAAGCGCCTGATTCAATATTGACGTTTTGATCATACATTGAGGAAATACTATGCGTGCTTTACCGATCTGTTTAGTAGCACTCATGCTAAGCGGCTGTTCCATGTTAAGCAGATCCCCTGTCGAACCCGTTCAAAGCACTGCACCCCAGCCGAAAGCGGAGCCTGCAAAACCGAAAGCGCCGCGCGCTACGCCGGTCCGAATTTATACCAATGCAGAAGAATTAGTCGGCAAACCGTTCCGCGATCTCGGTGAAGTCAGTGGCGACTCATGCCAGGCCTCTAATCAGGACTCTCCGCCGAGCATTCCAACCGCGCGTAAGCGGATGCAAATCAATGCCTCTAAAATGAAAGCCAATGCGGTATTACTGCATAGCTGCGAAGTCACCAGCGGTACGCCAGGCTGCTATCGTCAGGCTGTATGTATCGGTTCTGCGCTTAACATTACGGCGAAATGAGCAGTTTCCAGTTCGAGCAAATAGGCGTTATTCGCTCGCCCTATAAAGAAAAATTCGCCGTTCCGCGCCAGCCAGGTCTGGTAAAAAGCGCCAACGGCGAACTGCATCTCATTGCTCCCTACAACCAGGCCGACGCCGTTCGCGGCCTGGAAGCATTCAGCCATTTATGGATCCTTTTCGTCTTTCATCAAACGATGGAAGGCGGCTGGCGTCCGACTGTGCGTCCGCCTCGTCTTGGCGGCAATGCCAGAATGGGGGTTTTCGCTACGCGCTCCACTTTCCGCCCTAACCCGATTGGTATGTCGCTGGTAGAGCTGAAAGAGATTGTTTGCCATAAAGATAGCGTGATTCTGAAGCTCGGCAGTCTGGATCTCGTCGATGGTACGCCGGTGGTGGATATCAAACCGTATCTCCCCTTTGCCGAATCGCTTCCCGATGCCAGCGCCAGCTATGCGCAAAATGCGCCAGCGGCAGAAATGGCGGTGAGCTTTACCACTGAGGTCGAAAAGCAGCTTTTGACACTGGAGAAGCGTTATCCGCAGTTAACGCTGTTTATCCGCGAAGTACTGGCGCAGGACCCGCGCCCGGCCTATCGTAAAGGTGAGGAAACGGGTAAAACCTATGCCGTCTGGCTGCATGATTTTAACGTTCGCTGGCGCGTCACCGACGCAGGTTTTGAAGTCTTTGCGCTGGAACCGCGTTAAATTCACGCCCTTCTCTTTTGACATTTCTTTTGCACTGGTAAACTAAATCACTTTTTTTGTCCCAGGCTCGCCTTGAGCCTGTTCTACCTTCCAACTGGAACCGTAACAACATGCGTACTAGCCAATACCTGCTCTCCACTCTCAAGGAGACACCAGCCGACGCCGAGGTGATCAGCCATCAGCTGATGCTGCGCGCCGGGATGATCCGCAAGCTGGCCTCTGGGTTATATACCTGGCTGCCGACCGGCGTGCGCGTTCTGAAAAAAGTCGAAAACATCGTGCGTGAAGAGATGAACAACGCCGGTGCGATCGAGGTGTCGATGCCGGTGGTTCAGCCAGCCGATTTGTGGCAAGAGAGTGGTCGTTGGGAACAGTACGGTCCGGAACTGCTGCGTTTTGTTGACCGTGGCGAGCGTCCGTTCGTACTCGGCCCAACTCATGAAGAAGTTATCACTGACCTGATTCGTAACGAGCTTAGCTCTTACAAACAGCTGCCGCTGAACTTCTATCAGATCCAGACCAAGTTCCGCGACGAAGTGCGTCCGCGTTTCGGCGTCATGCGTTCCCGCGAATTCCTGATGAAAGATGCTTACTCTTTCCATACTTCTCAGGAATCCCTGCAGGAAACCTACGATGCAATGTATGCGGCCTACAGCAAAATCTTCAGCCGCATGGGGCTGGATTTCCGCGCCGTACAGGCCGACACCGGTTCTATCGGCGGCAGCGCCTCTCACGAATTCCAGGTGCTGGCGCAGAGCGGTGAAGACGATGTGGTCTTCTCCGACACCTCTGACTATGCAGCGAACATTGAGCTGGCAGAAGCTATCGCGCCGAAAGAACCGCGCGCTGCTGCTACCCAGGAGATGACGCTGGTTGATACGCCGAACGCGAAAACCATCGCTGAACTGGTTGAACAGTTCAATCTGCCGATTGAGAAAACGGTTAAGACTTTGCTGGTTAAAGCGGTTGAAGGCAGTAGCTTCCCGCTGGTTGCGCTGCTGGTGCGCGGTGACCACGAGCTGAACGAAGTTAAAGCAGAAAAACTGCCGCAGGTTGCAAGCCCGCTGACTTTCGCGACCGAAGAAGAAATTCGTGCCGTGGTTAAAGCTGGTCCGGGTTCACTGGGTCCGGTAAACATGCCGATTCCGGTGGTGATTGACCGTACCGTTGCGGCGATGAGTGATTTCGCTGCTGGTGCTAACATCGATGGTAAACACTACTTCGGTATCAACTGGGATCGCGATGTCGCTACCCCAGAAATTGCGGATATCCGTAACGTGGTGGCAGGCGATCCAAGCCCGGATGGTCAGGGTACGCTGCTGATCAAACGTGGTATCGAAGTCGGTCACATCTTCCAGCTGGGTACCAAGTACTCCGAAGCACTGAAAGCCTCCGTACAGGGTGAAGATGGTCGTAACCAAATCCTGACGATGGGTTGCTACGGTATCGGGGTAACGCGTGTGGTAGCTGCGGCGATTGAGCAGAACTACGACGAACGCGGCATCGTATGGCCTGACGCTATCGCGCCGTTCCAGGTGGCGATTCTGCCGATGAACATGCACAAATCCTTCCGCGTACAGGAACTGGCCGAGAAACTGTACAGCGAACTGCGTGCACAAGGTATCGAAGTGCTGCTGGATGACCGCAAAGAGCGTCCGGGCGTGATGTTTGCTGATATGGAACTGATCGGTATTCCGCACACTATTGTGCTGGGCGACCGTAACCTCGACAACGACGATATCGAATATAAATATCGTCGTAACGGCGAGAAGCAGTTAATTAAAACTGGTGACATCGTCGATTATCTGGTGAAACAGATTAAAGGCTGATGCCAGAAAGGGTCCTGAATTTCAGGACCCTTTTTTACATGGATTGTATAAAATGGATAAACCAAAGGCGTACTGCCGCCTGCTTGTCCCCTGCTTTCTTTTACTTTCGGCCTGTACCGTTGATATCAGCCAGCCAGACTCATCAGCCACAGCGGTAGATGCCGAGGCGAAAACATGGGCTGTCAAATTCCAGCATCAAAGCTCCTTCACCGAACAAGCAATAACTGAAATAACGGAACCTGACCTCAAACCCGGCGATTTACTGTTCTCCTCAAGCTTGGGGTTACCTCATTTGGTATCCGCGTCTTCAGCACTTCCTCTGTGAGTCACGTTGCAATCTATTTGGGAAATAGTAACGTTGCAGAAGCGACAGGCGCTGGCGTCCAGATTGTTTCCCTGAAAAAAGCCATGAAGCACAGTGATAAGCTTTTCGTTTTACGAGTTCCGGACCTTACCCCGCAACAAGCCACAGAAATCACCGCGTTCGCCAACAAAATCAAAGATAGCGGGTATAACTATCGCGGCATTGTCGAGTTCATTCCATTTATGGTGACCCGCCAGATGTGCTCACTGAATCCTTTTTCCGCAGATTTTCGCCAACAGTGCGTCAGCGGCCTGGCGAAAGCGCAGTTAAGCAGTGTGGGCGAAGGAGACAAAAAGTCGTGGTTTTGTTCGGAGTTTGTCACTGATGCATTTGCCAAAGCCGGGCATCCGCTTACGCTGGCGCAATCAGGCTGGATTAGCCCTGCCGATCTGATGCATATGCGTACTGGCGATGTCTCTGCGTTTAAGCCAGAAACGCAGTTACAGTATGTTGGGCACCTGAAGCCAGGGATTTATATTAAAGCGAGTCGCTTTGTTGGCCTGACTCGGTGATAAACGCCGGAGAATGCTCCGGCTTTCAATTACTGCCCCAAACTACTGCAATCCTGGTTCGGGTAAAATTTACCTGCCGTATCGGGCGCTAATACTTTGGTTGGCGCACCGGTATCCGGATTAGCCTCAAGCGTAAAGTGACCTTCTACTGACAGTAACATCGGTTTTTCACTATGACCGCGCGCAGCCAGGTAGCCACGCTCCAGCTCTGCGTTATTCGCTACCATGAAACGTTTTCCGGTCGCGCAATCAGTGAAGGTCGCCGCATCAGCCATATAAAAATACATGCCCCGCAGGGTCATCGGCGTCATGGGTAAACTGGATTGTGCCGGTTCCAGCATGTAGTTGAACTGCGATTCAATCGGATTACCTTCACGATCGAGCATCTCCAGCGCATCTCCTTTCGCGCGATAATATGACTTTTCACCTTTACTGTCGGTTAATACCAGCTTGTCAGCGGTTCGCGCCCATGTACCGTAGGAAGCGAAGGAGGAAGGTTCTTCACGAGCACCGAGATAACGCTCATTCATCACCCATGTTCCGTCTTTTTCGAGGAACAGAGAGGTTTCGATTCCTTCGCAATCGGCACACGGCAGCACGCCGCGCCAACTTTGCGGCATCGGTTTCAGTTCGGCAGCCTGCGCCGGAGAAAGCGTATCGACTTCGGCACGATTATTACAACCCATCAGAGTAAAGAGGCTGATTACAGCCATCGCTGTCACTATCGCTTTTTTCACCATCCATTCCTTCTTTTTATTCCCGACCGCTGCGCACTTTGCCGCGCATCGCCTTCACGCTTGATTTTTGTGCTTTCGATGCCAGCCTGCGCTCTTTCGATGCACGGGTGGGCCGCGTGGGTCGTCGGGCTTTTTGTTCTGTTGTTAATTCTTTAATCACAGCCACCAGCCGGGCCAGAGCTGCTTCGCGGTTCAGTTCCTGACTGCGGTATTCCTGTGCCTTAATGACAATCACGCCATCACTGCTGATCAAATGATGGCTGGCGGCGAGCAGACGTTCTTTGTAATACTCTGGCAGGCTGGATGCCCGAATGTCAAAACGCAGATGAATAGCCGTTGAGGTCTTATTAACATGCTGCCCGCCCGCGCCCTGCGCACGAATGGCGGTGATCTCAAGCTCACCATCGGGGATAGCAACATGTCGGGAAATCACAATCATAAAGGTTGTTGCCAGGCGGTTAAGTTCACTTCCAGATTATTCTTATCATCCGATAACCAGATAACACCATCCTGAATCGTTGCCTGCAGCGTCATGGTACGATCGGCAAAGGCGCTCACTTTCGCCAACTGCTCGTCGTCCAGATACCAGACGGAAAGATTGGCAAACTGCGCGCATTTGCTCTGATTTTGCTGCCACCAGATTTGCGCCGACCGACTATTATAGGCAAACAGCGCCATTTCTGCGGCCTGGGTGCAGGCTTTCTTAATTCGCCGCTCATCCGGCAGCCCCAGTTCAATCCATAAATCAATACCCAGATGATCATTACGCAGCCACGCTTCCGGCTCATCATCGGCACACAAACCACGGGTAAATTGCAGACGTTCATCGGCATATTTCAGCCACGCCAGCAAGCGCAGCATCATACGCTCCTGGGTTTCTGAAGGATGGCGCGCCAGCGTCAGAGAGGCATCGAGAAACTGGTTGCGGTCGAGATCGGCCACATTGACCGTCGCTTTATAAATTGTCGCTTTAAGCGCCATAAGAAAACTCCTTTCGAATCAGGAGGCCATTGTAACGGAATACGTGCAGTTGCGGCGCTGATATTGCAGAAATGAGTGTGGTATAGTCACCTTGCGAAACAGAGTTTATCTTCGTAGGCTTAGACTTGCATCCACGGTTAAGTCAGAGTGCTGACAGGAGGGCATGTGGAAAAATATTGTGAGTTAATACGCAAGCGGTACGCGGAAATCGCCAGCGGAGACTTAGGATACGTTCCGGACGCGCTGGGCTGCGTTTTGAAAGTGCTGAATGAAATGGCTGCCGACGACGCCCTTTCTGAGGCTGTCAGGGAAAAAGCAGCATACGCTGCGGCAAACTTACTGGTGAGCGATTATGTCAATGAATGATACGTATCAACCAATCAATTGTGATGATTACGATAATCTTGAGCTCGCCTGCCAGCATCATTTAATGCTGACACTTGAGCTGAAAGATGGCGAAAAATTGCAGGCGAAGGCTAGCGATTTGGTCTCCCGCAAAAATGTGGAGTATCTGGTCGTCGAGGCCGCTGGCGAAACCCGCGAGCTACGTCTGGATAAAATTACCAGCTTTAGCCACCCGGAAATCGGTACGGTGGTAGTGAGCGAGTCCTGATTGACTTTCGCCGGATGCGACGTTTGAAGCGTCTTATCCGGCTTTCACTTAACTAAGCGTTTTTTGCCAGACAAAACTTACGCCCTTCTCACCTTCAGCCACACCTTCTTGCGTCACAAATACCCCTGCCGCCGCAATCAGCGTTTCGCCATAAAACAGCAATGGCGTGGTGTCACGTAGCCACGGCGGCACGCCCAGCTCTTGCCAGATTTTCTTCAGCTTACGTCCGCCGTTGCGCCCGACAATATGCAGCAATCCTGGCGCTTTGAAACGCACGCTGACTGCTTCGTCTGCACGCGGAGGGCGAATATCGTCTCCCGCAGTAAGCTGTACACTTCCCAGCCCCGCCGGTAATTCCAGCGGCTGTTGCCACGCCTGCCACGGCACAATGGTTTCGCTTTGCCCGGCGACGGATTTAATCCACCACAGTTGCGACTGATAGCGGCGGATTTCAAACGCGCCCAAACGTAAACAGGGGGAAGCATCTTCCCGCGCCAGCGCCACTTCCTGCCAGATCCTTTCCAGCGCGTCGCGGGAAGGCATTGGTGCATTCAGCCCTGACAGCCAGCGGCGGATAATCGCCGCGCGACGGGCATCACTCATCGCCAGCATTGGCGCAATCTGCAGCGTCCTTTGCGGCGTTTGGCAGTGCGCTAAATCATCCGCCAGCAGTTCATCCAGCAGGCTCTCTTGTTCGGCGCAAAGTGCGGCACTACGGGCCGTCGCTTCGGCAAAATGTGGCCAACGCTGCTGCAATAACGGCACGACGCGCAAGCGCAGGAAGTTACGATCGTAGCTATCATCCTGATTACTTTCGTCTTCAATCCAGCGTAAACCATGCGCCAACGCCCACTGCGCCAGTTCCCCCCGCGTGCGAGCGAGGAACGGGCGGATAAGCCGCGTTCCGGCAAACTCCGAGACTTCCCCCATAGCCGAAAGCCCGGCAGGGCCGCTACCGCGTTTAAGCGCCAGCAGAAAGGTTTCACATTGATCGTCAAGATGTTGTGCTGTGACCAGTACTTCACCAGGCAACAGGGTGCGGGCAAATGCCTGATAACGCGCCTGCCGCGCCTGGGCCTCAATGCCTAACCCCTCTTGCGCAAGTTGTACGCGCTCGACCACCAGCGGCACCTGCCACTGCTGGCAGATATTTTCACAATGTTGCACCCAGGCATCAGCATTGGCACTTAAACCGTGGTGCACATGAATAGCGCGCAAAACGACGCCCGGATTTTCCGCCCGCCACTGCACCAGCTGATGCAGCAGAACGGTGGAGTCAAGCCCGCCGCTAAAGGCCGCCAGAATCTGGCGTGAGGTGAGAAGTTGTGTATTCAGTGTGAGTGTCATGATAGCGCGATTTTACAGTAGCGATGCCCGGCACGTTACCGGGCAAATGCAGTAATGACAAGCCTTACTGCTCATACAGTTCCAGCGGCAGTCCGTCAGGGTCGTTAAAGAACGTGAAGCGTTTTTGCGTGTATGGATCGACACGTATCGCTTCACATTTCACGTTATTGCTTTCCAGGTGCGCCACTGCCGTATCGATATCATCAACGCTAAAAGCCAGATGGCGCAGGCCGCAGGCTTCCGGTCGACTGGGTCGTTGCGGCGGAAACGGAAATGAGAAAAGCTCAATCACGTACTGCCCATTAAGTGCCAAATCCCCTTTCCACGAATCTCGCGCTTCACGATAGACTTCGCTTTGCAGCGTGAAGCCGAGAATGTCGCAGTAAAAAGCTTTGCTCACCGCATAATCCGTCGCAATAATCGCAATATGGTGAACCTGTTTTAAACCCAACATAGAATCTCCTGCATTGATATGATACGCACGTGCATCGCTATATATTGATAATACGCACAAATTACAGGAAAGATGAATCAGACATTTACACTGACTTTAAAACAACATCTCAAACGCCTGTAATAGCGGTTGAGATGCGGTTTGGTGAAGCGCTTTGCGGGAGATTACTCTGCGCTATTCTTGCTAACACTCTCGGCAATGCGGCGCAAATATTCGTTATTCTTAAACGCTATCATAATTAATTCGAAAGTCATACGACAGCTTATAAGACCAATGACGGTATAAGCTAACCCTAAAATAATGTTTCCGCTAAATATGGAGAAGACACCGCCTATCAGTGTCAGCACCATAGCCAGCCAGTAAAAAAACACCAGAACACGCGGCATAAGAAGATGATCAAATCCTAAAATTGCTTTCATATTTTATCCTTAAAAATTCTATGAGATTGATAAATTTATATTATTTTTGACCACTGTGTATATTGGTATATGCCTCCGAAATCGGAGTTATCAACATGAGTTCAAGAATTTTATGGCAGGAGAAAACGAAAGTAAGATTATCTAAATGTATTTATAATATGACTAAATAAACCACATAGAAAAAAAGGCCACCGAAGTGACCCTTTTCAGAATATTTGCTGATTACGCGTAGCCGTAGCTCATCAGGCGCTGATAACGACGATTTTTTAAATCTTCAGTGCTTAACACGTCGAGATCGGCTAGATCCGCCAGCAGCTGCGCTTTCAACGATGCCGCCATCGCTTCCGGGTTACGGTGAGCGCCGCCCAGCGGTTCCGGGATGATGGAGTCGATCAGTTTCAGTTCTTTCAGACGCGGAGCGATGATACCCATCGCTTCAGCCGCCAGCGGCGCTTTGTCGGCGCTCTTCCACAGAATGGACGCGCAACCTTCCGGCGAGATAACGGAATAGGTGCTGTATTGCAGCATATTCACTTTATCGCCCACACCAATCGCCAGCGCGCCGCCAGACCCACCTTCACCGATAACCGTACAAACTACAGGTACGCCGAGGCGAGACATTTCACGCAGGTTGCGTGCAATGGCTTCAGACTGACCGCGCTCTTCTGCACCCACGCCCGGATATGCCCCCGGGGTGTCGATAAAGGTGATGATAGGCATCTTAAAGCGTTCAGCCATTTGCATCAGACGCAGTGCTTTGCGGTAACCTTCTGGCGCTGGCATACCAAAGTTACGGCGAATTTTTTCTTTGGTTTCACGACCTTTTTGATGACCAATGATCATCACCGGACGACCATCGAGACGGGCGATACCACCGACGATAGCTTTATCGTCTGCATACGCGCGGTCGCCAGCCAGTTCGTCAAATTCATCAAATGCCAGGCGAACGTAATCCAGGGTATAAGGACGCTGTGGATGGCGTGCCAGTTGCGCAATCTGCCATGCACCGAGATCGGCGAAGATTTTACGTGTCAGTTCTACGCTTTTTTCACGCAGACGATGCACTTCTTCATCGATGTTAATATCCAGTTTCTCATCCTGGCGGCTAACCGCAGTCAGAGAATCGATTTTCGCTTCCAGCTCTGCAATCGGCTGTTCAAAATCAAGGAAATTCAGACTCATAGTATTCCTGTATTAGTCAAACTCCAGTTCCACCTGCTCCGAACCAATGAGGCCACGGAGATCGTTTAATAAACGATCGCTCGGAGAGACACGCCACGTCGCGCCAAAACGCAACCGCGCGCGTGCATCCGCCCTCTGATAGTAGAGATGTACTGGAATTGTCCCAGAGCGGTGGGGTTCCAGAGACTGACGGAGTCGGTTTAAAAGCTGGTCATCAATTTGCCTGTCCGTCAGCGAGATAGCAAGCCCGCGAGCATATTTTTCCCGGGCTTCGTCAATATCCATCACTTCGCGAGCGGTCATTTTAAGCCCACCGCTGAAGTCATCAAAGCTGACCTGTCCGCTGACGATAAGTATGCGGTCTTTTTCCAGCAATTGCTGGTATTTATCCAGGGCGTCTGTAAACAACATCACTTCCAGGCGCCCGGAACGGTCATCCAGCGTGCAGATACCGATACGATTGCCGCGCTTGGTGACCATAACCCGCGCGGCAACAACGAGCCCCGCAGCCGTGGTGACTTTACCACGTTCTGTCGGGTGCATGTCTTTCAGCCTTACGCCTCCGACATAACGCTCAATCTCTTTTAAATACTGGTTGATAGGGTGTCCCGTCAGGTACAGACCTAACGTTTCACGTTCCCCATCTAACACCACCTGCTCCGGCCACGGCTGGCAGCTGGCGTAGGATTGTTCTATTTGTTCCGGCTCTTCGGCCAGCACGCCGAACATATCGGCCTGACCGATAGCTTCCGCTTTCGCGTGTTGATCTGCCGCTTTTAACGCATCGCCCAGCGAGTTCATCAGCGCCGCGCGGTGTGGCCCCAGACGGTCAAACGCCCCAGACATGATCAGTTTTTCCAGCACTCGCCGGTTTAACTTTTTGGTGTCGGTTCGGGCGCAGAGATCAAACAGTTCGCGGAAGTAGCCGCCTTTATTACGGGCTTCGATGATGGCCTCAATCGGACCTTCACCTACCCCTTTGATCGCGCCAATACCATACACGATTTCGCCGTCGTCGTTGACGTGGAAATGGTAAAGACCGGAGTTTATATCTGGTGGCAGGATTTTCAGCCCCATCCGCCAGCACTCATCCACCAGGCCCACCACCTTCTCGGTATTATCCATATCGGCAGTCATTACCGCCGCCATAAACTCTGCCGGATAGTGCGCTTTCAGCCATAACGTTTGATATGACACCAAAGCATAGGCCGCAGAGTGCGATTTGTTAAATCCGTAACCGGCGAATTTCTCCACCAGGTCGAAGATTTTCATCGCCAGTTCGGCGTTGATCCCGTTCTTTTCTGCACCTTCAGCAAATACAGAACGCTGCTTAGCCATCTCTTCCGGCTTTTTCTTACCCATCGCACGACGCAGCATATCCGCGCCACCGAGGGTATAACCAGAGAGCACCTGGGCAATCTGCATGACCTGTTCCTGATACAGGATAATGCCGTAGGTTGGCTCCAGTACCGGTTTCAGGCTTTCATGCTGCCACTGCACGTCCGGGTAGGAAATCTCTTCGCGACCATGTTTACGGTCGATAAAGTTATCCACCATCCCTGATTGCAACGGGCCGGGGCGGAACAGTGCCACCAGTGCGATCATATCTTCGAAGCAGTCAGGTTGCAGACGCTTGATCAGGTCCTTCATGCCGCGCGATTCAAGCTGGAATACCGCCGTGGTTTCCGAGCGTTGCAGCATGTCGAAGCTTTTCTTATCATCAAGCGGGATCGCGGCGATATCCAGCGGCGGCTCGCCATTCTTCGCCCGCCGCTTGTTGATCATCTCCAGCGCCCAGTTGATGATGGTGAGCGTACGCAAGCCGAGGAAGTCGAACTTCACCAGTCCGGCGTATTCAACGTCGCTTTTATCAAACTGGGTGACCGGATGTTTGCCCTCTTCATCGCAGTAAAGCGGCGCAAAATCAGTAATTTTGGTCGGCGCGATAACCACCCCACCGGCGTGCTTACCGGCGTTACGGGTGACCCCTTCCAGTTTGCGCGCCATGTCGATCAGCGCCTTAACTTCTTCATCTGCTTCGTAGATTTCCGGCAGCTGCGGCTCGGCTTCAAACGCTTTCGCCAGCGTCATCCCCGGATCGGGCGGGATCAGTTTCGAGATACGGTCGACAAAGCCGTACGGATGCCCCAGCACGCGGCCTACGTCGCGGATCACCGCTTTCGCCGCCATCGTACCGAAGGTGATAATCTGCGATACCGCATCACGACCGTACATGTCCGCTACGTGTTCGATAACCTGGTCGCGTTTCTCCATACAGAAGTCAACGTCGAAGTCAGGCATGGAGACACGTTCCGGGTTAAGGAAACGTTCGAACAGCAGGTCAAATTCCAGCGGATCGAGGTCGGTGATTTTCAGCGCGTAGGCCACCAGTGACCCTGCACCGGAACCACGGCCCGGCCCTACCGGTACGCCGTTATCTTTCGACCACTGGATAAATTCCATAACGATGAGGAAGTAGCCCGGGAAGCCCATCTGGTTGATAACCTGAAGTTCAGTCTCCAGACGCTCGTCATATTCCGGGCGGCGCTTAACACGTTCTTCTTCGTCAGGGAATAAAAATGCCAGACGCTCTTCCAGCCCCTCTTTTGCACGCTTGACCAGATAATCTTCGGTGCTCATGTCCCCGGTCGGGAACTGCGGCAGGAAGTATTCACCAAGACGCACAGTTACGTTACAGCGTTTGGCGATCTCAACGGTGTTGGCAAGGGCTTCGGGGATGTCGGCAAACAGCTCGCACATTTCCTCTTCGCTACGCATATATTGCTGCGGCGAATAGTTACGCGGGCGTTTAGGATCGTCGAGGGTAAAGCCGTCGTGGATCGCGACGCGGATTTCGTGTGCGTCAAAGTCGCTGCTGTCGATAAAGCGCACGTCGTTGGTCGCCACGACGGGCAAACCGCGCGCTTCCGCCAGTTCCACCGCCGCGTGCAAATAGCTTTCTTCGTCCGGCCTTCCGGTGCGGATCAGCTCGAGAAAATAGCGATCCGGGAAGTGTTCTTCATAAAACGCGACACACTCATCTACCAGCGTGCTGTTACCACGCAAAAGACTGCGCCCGACGTCGCCCATGCGCCCGCCAGAGAGCAAAATCAGCCCTTCGTTTAATTCGATAAGCCAGTCGCGATCGATGATCGGTCCGGCGGCACCGTAACCGCGCTGATACGCTTTTGAGATCAGCAACGTCAGATTCTGATAGCCAGTATTGTTCGCCGCCAGCACCGTCAGATGGGTTAACTCATCACCCAGCAGGTCGCACTGGACATTAAAATCCGCCCCGACGATGGGCTTAATCCCTGCGCCATGTCCCGCTCCGTAGAACTTCACCAGACCGCAAAGGTTGGTGAAATCGGTGATCGCCAGCGCAGGCATACCCAACGCCGCCGCCTTTTTTACCAGCGGCGCGGTTTTGGCCAGGCCATCGATCATCGAGTAGTCGCTGTGCACCCGCAGGTGTACGAAACGTGGTTCAGACATCTTCAGATTCCGGTTTACTTAATCTCGACACAAGAATCAGGACGCAAGTCCCAGTGCGCGTTTGACAGGCCCAAAGCTGCGACGATGATGTTCAGTCGCGCCATATTCAGCCAGTTTTTCCAGATGAAAAGCGGTTGGATACCCTTTGTGTTGGGCAAAACCATATTGCGGGAAAACAATATCCAGCGCCGCCATTTCGGCGTCGCGCGTCACTTTCGCCAGGATAGACGCAGCACTGATTTCCGGTACGCGGCTATCGCCTTTCACCACTGCCATCGACGGCATCGGTAATTTCGGGCAGCGGTTACCATCAATCAACACATATTCCGGCGCAATATGCAGCCCAGCGACGGCACGCTGCATCGCCAGCATGGTCGCGTGTAAAATATTCAGTTCGTCGATTTCATGAGGTTCCGCACGGCCCAGGCTCCAGCTTAACGCTTTCTCTTTGATCTCTTCACAGAGCGCAAGACGACGTTTTTCACTTAGCTTTTTGGAATCATTCAACCCGACAATCGGGCGCGCCGGATCGAGGATCACGGCAGCGGTAACGACCGCGCCAACCAACGGCCCGCGCCCAACTTCATCCACACCTGCAACCAGATTCGTGTGCGGATAGACAAATTCGATCATTGTGCTAACTCCAGAACGGCTTGTGCCGCCTGCTCATCGGCATTGCAGCGGATCTGCTGATGCAGCTCGCGGAAGGTGTCGTGCATCGCGTGGCTGGTTTTCCCGTTCGCCAACAGCGGTAACAGCGACTCAGCCAGTTTTTGCGGCTCACACTCTTCCTGCAATAATTCTTTAACTAACTCTCTGCCCGCCAGCAGGTTTGGCAGCGAGACATAATCGGTTTTCACCAGCCGCTTCGCCAGCCAGAAGGTGAAAGGCTTCATGCGATACCCCACCACCATCGGGCATTTCGCCAGCATGCACTCCAGTGCAGCCGTACCCGACGCCAATAGCGCCGCATCGCTGGCGACCATCGCCTCACGGCCCATTCCATCCAGCATATGAACCGAAAGGTCTGGCGCGACTTCAGCTTTGATGCGTTCAAACTGCTCACGGCGTTTGGCATTTACCAGCGGCACCACGATCTCCAGATCAGGGTACGTCTGGCGCAAAAGCTGGGCAGTTTTCAGGAAATCGGCGCTAAGCATCTCCACTTCCGCGCCACGACTTCCCGGCAACAATGCCAGACAGTGGGCATCGTGAGGGATCCCCAGCACATCACGCGCGGCGTTTTTATCTGGATCTAACGGCATGGCATCAGCCATGGTGTGACCGATAAAACGGCACGGCACGTTATATTTGTCATAAAACGCTTTTTCGAAAGGCAGAAATGCGAGCACCAGATCAGTGGCTCTGCCTATTTTGAAAACGCGTTTCTGTCGCCACGCCCAGACGGACGGACTGACATAATGAATGGTTTTGATACCCTGCTTTTTAAGGTTACCTTCAAGGGTAATATTGAAGTCAGGCGCATCAATACCGACAAAAACATCTGGCTTCAGTTCGCCAAAACGCTTTGTCAGATCGGCACGAATATGCAGTAAGCGACGCAGACGCCCGAGCACTTCAACAATGCCCATCACCGCCAGCTCTTCCATTTCGTACCAGGCTTCGCAGCCTTCGGCTTGCATTCGTGGCCCGGCAACGCCAACAAAGCGGGCATTGGGCACACGTTCTTTCAGAGCACGGATTAAACCGGCCCCCAGGATATCGCCGGAGGTTTCTCCGGCGACCAGGGCAATCGTTAATGGACGCTGCTCAGTCATTAACGAATCAGACCGCGCGTTGAGCGTGCAAAGAAATCGGTAAAGGCTTTTACTTCCGGATACGTTTCCGCAAGTTCGGCAATTTCCGGTTTCACTTCATCGAGCGTTTTACCGCTGCGATAAATCAGCTTATACGCATTGCGGATAGCGGTAATCGCCTCGCGGCTGAATCCGCGGCGCTTCAGCCCTTCGATATTGACACCGAACGGCGTTGCGTGGTTACCCTGCGCAATGACATAAGGAGGGACGTCTTGCGCCACACCGGAGCAACCGCCAACCATCACATGCGCACCAATGATGCAGAACTGATGGACTGCGGTCATGCCGCCGATGATCGCGAAGTCGTCTACCGATACGTGCCCCGCCAGCGTTGCGTTGTTGGCGAGAATGCAGCGGTTACCTACCGTACAATCGTGCGCAATGTGCGCGTTGATCATCAGTAAGTTGTCGCTGCCCACCTTCGTCAATCCACCGCCCTGGACTGTGCCACGATGAATGGTGACGCTTTCGCGAATGCGGTTACGATCGCCGATTTCCACGCGGGTCGGTTCGCCAGCATATTTCAGATCCTGGTTAACTTCACCGATGGAGGCGAACTGATAAATCTCATTGTCGCGGCCAATTTTAGTATGACCATTCACGACAACGTGAGATTTCAGTACGGTACCCTCACCAATTTCGACATGGGGTCCAACGATACAAAAAGGACCAATGTGGGCGTTCGCGCCAATCGACGCGCCCTCTTCCACAATGGCGGTTGGATGCACAAAGGCGGATTTATCAATCACGTATCAGCCTCCCGGCTACGAGCACACATCATCGTTGCTTCGCAAACTACTTTACCGTCGACCAGAGCAACCCCTTTAAAACGGGTCAGGCCGCGGCGCGTTTTTTCGAAAGTGACTTCCATGATCATTTGATCGCCAGGCACGACCGGGCGCTTGAAGCGCGCTTCGTCAATACCGGCGAAGTAGTACAGCTCACCCGGTTCCAGTTTTCCTACGCTTTTAAACGCCAGAATACCTGTTGCCTGTGCCATTGCTTCCAGAATCAGCACACCCGGGAAAATCGGTTTTCCAGGGAAATGGCCCTGGAAGAATGGCTCATTGACAGAGACATTTTTTACTGCGCGCAGAAAACGACCTTCTTCAAAATCCAGCACGCGATCCACCAGTAAAAACGGGAAACGGTGCGGCAGAAGTTCTAAAATCTCTTCAATCTGCAGAGTATGAGTGTTAGTAGTCAAGATACTCTTCCTGTCAAAATATAAGAAACGACAATAATAACACGGCCTGCCGCAATCGTAAGAATGAGACAGGCCGTAAAGTTTGGCGAACAAAAGATGGAACGTTAGTCTTGTTGATTAACCTTGCGCTCAAGCGACTTCAGACGCTTGCTCATGTCATCAATGTTCATCACCAGTGCAGCGGTTTTGCGCCAGACTTTGTTGGGTTGCAGCGGAATGCCTGAGGAATAGACGCCAGGTTCAGTGATGGGACGCATCACCATACCCATGCCCGTAACCGTCACTTTATCGCATATTTCCATATGCCCGTTGATTACGCTGGCACCGCCGATCATGCAGTAACGACCAATTTTCAGGCTGCCCGCCATAATGACGCCACCGGCAACCGCCGTATTGTCGCCAATCACGACGTTATGTGCAATCTGACACTGGTTATCAATGATCACGCCATTGCCGATCACGGTGTCATCCAGCGCACCGCGATCGATGGTGGTACATGCGCCGATCTCCACGCGATCGCCAATAATCACGCGACCAATCTGCGGGATCTTCACCCAGTTACCACGATCGTTGGCATAGCCAAAGCCGTCTGCGCCTACCACAGTTCCGGATTGGATCAGGCAATTCTGACCAATCTGGATCTCATGGTAAATCGTCACGTTCGCCCAAAGACGCGAACCTGCACCGATTTTGCTGTTTTTACCAACGAAGCAACCGGCGCCGATAACCACGTTATCGCCCAGTTCAACGCCGGACTCAATCACCGCGTTAGCGCCAATTGATACGTTGTTACCCAGCTTCGCCGTCGCGTCGATCACTGCACTCGGTGCAATGTTTTGCGCGGGCTGTGGCGTGGTATCTAAAATTTGCGCCATGCGCGCGTAAGTCAGGTAGGGATTCTTCACTACCAGCGCGGCACTTTTCGCGAAAGGGAGATCGTCCTGAGTCATGACAACCGCGGACGCCTGGCACAAGCCTAAATGTTCACGGTATTTAGGGTTAACCATGAACGTGATGTGACCTGTTTGTGCAGATTGCATGGACGCAACGCCGGTGATGACGATATCGCCATCACCGTGTAGTTCTGCATCCAACTGCTGCGCTAAATCAGCCAGTCGAATTGAAGGCATTACTTATTTAACCTGTTTCAGTACGTCAGCAGTGATGTCTTTTACATCGCTGCTGTTGTAAGCAACGGCGTTTGCGTCAACAACCAGATCGATGCTCTGGCTGCTGGCAACGGATTTCACAGCAGTCTGGATACGAGTAACCAGTTTACCGCGTTCTTCGTTGGAACGACGTGCGCGATCCTGCTCAAAAGCCTGCGCTTTCTGAGCAAAAGTCTGGCGCTGAGCCATCACGTCTTTTTCCAGCTTAGTGCGATCGCTGCCGGCTTTCATGGACTGCAGCTTTTTCATTTTAGCTTGCAGATCAGTTTCCATACGCTGCAGTTCGCTGGCACGGCCTTTGAACTCATTTTCCAGCGTGTTAGAAACACCGGTTTTCTGTGCTACCTGCTGAAACAGGCTGCCCATATTGACGATTGCAATTTTGTCAGCCGCCTGAGCAGAAGTTGCCAGTGCTAAACCGAGACCTGCCGCTAATAACCACTTTTTCACAATAAACTCCTTACCATCCCATTTGCACCGGAAGGTGCAGTTCTTTGCGTGGCCCGGCGATCTTATCGAGATCGCCTAAAGTCATCGCTACACTACCACTACATTCCTTTGTGGAGAACACTTACCAGGTTTTACCAATGTTAAACTGGAACTGTTCAGCCTTGTCTCCATCGTACTTTTTGAACGGCTGGGCGTAGGAGAACACCAACGGCCCCAATGGGGACATCCATTGTAATGCGATACCCGCAGACATACGGATATTGCTTGGATCACTATAGTCCGGATATCCAGAGTACTGACTAGAATCCCAGTTAGTATCCCAAACGGTACCCATATCCCAGAAGAAGGAGGTACGGACCGAGTTGGCATACTTGTCGCTAATGAACGGCGTCGGAGTGATGAGTTCTAGGCTGGCAACCGCCATAGCGTTCCCCCCAATTGCATCATCCGATTTACACAGGTCGGTTGCTCCGTCCTGAGTTGCACATTCATAATCGTAGTCCGGATCATAATCACTGGCCTGATGCGGGAAGTAAACCGCTTTCGGACCGATGGTATTGGACTGGAAGCCACGCACGGTGCTGGAACCACCGGCATAGAAGTTTTCATAGAACGGCATTTCTTTGCCGCCTAAACCATCACCGTAGCCCCAACGAGTACGACCCAGAACAACCCATTTGTGATCGTCGTCGATCGGCACATAGGTCGCCGTGTCTAACGTCACTTTATAGTATTCGTTATCCGATCCCGGAATGGTCACTTTACCGGTCAGGTTGACACGGGAACCATCCGTCGGGAAATAACCACGGTCGAGCTTGTTATAGGTCCAACCATAGTTAAACGTGAAGTCGTCCGTTTTGAAGCTGTTATCCTGATCAGAGGTGTTTGGATGTTCACCCATAGAGTAGAGATAACGCCACATCGCAACCTGCGGCTGCATGTTGGAGAGGGAGTTATGGACATAACCCAGACCTGCACGCAGCGAGTTATATTCGTTGATCGGGAAGCCCAATGTTACGTCTGTACCATAACTCTTGTTGGTATAGTCGGACAGGTCAGCGTCATCTGCCTGGAAGTCATTATAGAAGACACGACCGCCAAGGCTTACACCATCTACAGTGAAGTACGGGTTGGTTACCGACAATTCAGCATAGGTCTGGTAATCGTTTTTGGTCCCGTTGATACCAACAGCATAACCGGTACCTAACCAGTTATCCTGCTGCACGCCAGCCTGGAAGCTCACACCACTTTCAGTACCGTAACCAATACCAAAGTTGAAGCTACCGGTGTTGCGCTCTTTTACCTTGTAGACCACGTCAACCTGGTCCGGGCTACCCGGAACACGTTGGGTATCGGTATCAACCGTTTCAAAGAAGCCCAGACGATTCAGACGTTCTTTACCCTGATCGACCAGGTCGCTGCCCAACCAGGCACCTTCCATCTGGCGCATTTCTCGGCGCAGGACGGCATCTTTCGAGGTGTCGTTACCTTCAAAACGGATCTTACGTACGTAGAAACGGTTACCCGCATCAACGTTCACACGTAATTTAACGGTTTTGTCGGCGTCGTTGATTTCAGGCATCGACTGCACGCGCGGATAGGCATAACCGTAGCGACCGAGAAGTTTTTTAATGTCATCTTCCATTTTGGTCACTTTGGTGCCGTTATACAGCTCACCCGGCTCGATCTTAGTCAACTGTTCGATTTCCGCAGAGTGCCCGGCAAGGTTACCGCTCACTTCAACGCCAGAGAGTTTGTACTGATCGCCTTCGGTGATGTTTACCGTGACGTAGATACCTTTTTTATCTGGAGTCAGACTGACCTGGGTAGAGTCGATGTTGAAACGGGCATAACCGCGATCCAGATAGTAACTGCGCAGGGTTTCAAGGTCGCCCGCCAGTTTCTGTTTCTGGTATTTACGATCGCCTACCACGTTCCACCACGGCACTTCGTCACGCAGCTGGAAATGAGAGATCAGTTCGTCGGTGGTGAAAGCATGGTTACCAACAATGTTGATTTGCTGGATTTCAGCCGACACACCTTCCTGGAACACCAGTTTTAGGTCAACACGGTTACGCGGCAGTGGGGTCACGACAGCTTTTACGCTGGCGCTGTATTTACCGACGCTGTAGTAGAAGTCTTCCAGACCTTTCTCGATATCGGCAATGGTGGTGCGATCGAGGGATTCCCCCACTCGCACGCCAGAAGCCTCGAGGTTTTGCTTCAGCATGTCATCTTTCACCGATTTGTTACCGGAGAAAGTGATGCTGGCAATGGTCGGACGTTCTTTTACCTGAACCAGAAGGGTATCACCATCACGAAGGACGCGAACATCCTCAAAGTTGCCGGTAGCAAACAGAGCGCGAATGGTATTACTGATATCTTCATCATTAACCGTGTCGCCTGTGCGCACCGGCATACTGAGGAGGGCCGCACCAACGGCGACACGCTGAAGGCCTTCGAAATGAATGTCTTTCACTACGAACCCTTCAGCACCGTATACGGTGGCGCTGCTAAACAGCAGCGACGCTATGAGCAACTTTTTCATCGCCATCGTTATTATGCGTTCTTCCTAACTAACTCTCATAACCGAGAGAAATCATTGAAAAGTACAAGCCCCATTAACAGCACCAGCAGAATCGAGCCAATGCGATAACAAAAGTCTTGAACCCGCTCGGATACCGGTCCGCCCTTGATCTTTTCGATCGCAAGGAACAGCAGATGCCCCCCGTCAAGTACGGGCAACGGAAACAGGTTAATTATCCCTAAGTTCACGCTAATAAGCGCAAGGAACGGCAGGTAATAAACAACCCCGAGTTCCGCTGTCATCCCAGCCCCCTTGGCGATAGAGATCGGCCCACTGAGGTTGTTCAGTTTCACATCACCGGTGATCAATTTTCCCAGCATACTGACCGTCAGCTTCATCAATTGCCACGTTTTGTCCGTGGCTTCAACGATGGCGTTGAACGGTCCATACTGGCGTACAACTTTATACTCATCTGGCAAAGGAATGACTTTCGGCTCAATGCCGGCAAAACCAATCGCTTTACCCTTACCCGGTTTGCTCTCCGGGATTAATGTCAAAGACAAGGGACTCCCCTGCCTTTCGATATCTAACGCTAACGGTTTATCCGGGTTATCCCGGACAAGCATCACAAACGTCAGCCATTGCGTTAATGGCTGACCATCGACTTTAACGATCCTGTCGCCTGCTTGCAAACCCGCCTTACTTGCCGCTGAGTTTGGTGACACATTTTCCAGTACAGGTTCAATTTGCGGCCCACGAGGGCGAATCCCCAAAGAAGATACCGGATCTTCCTTATCAGGCTCAAACGCCCAGTTTCGCAAATCAAGCTTTACATCTCGTCGTTGATCGCTGCCAAAAGGTGCCACCGTAAGGGTGGTGCTTTCGTCGCCGATTTTGTCAACCAGTTGTAAGCGCACGGCATCCCAATCAGGCGTTTCGATACCATCTACAGCTTTTAGTTCCGTGCCAGGTACAATTTGTGCTTGTGCGGCAATCGAGTTGGCTGATATTTCACCAATAACCGGGCGAACGCCGGGAACACCAATGATAAAAACCAGCCAGTAAGCAAAGATAGCAAAAATGAAGTTTGCAACCGGACCTGCGGCGATTATCGCTGCTCGCTGGCCAACAGTTTTATTGTTGAAGGCATGGTGGCGAAGTTCCGGAACAACCGGTTCTGCGCGCTCATCCAGCATTTTGACATAACCGCCCAGGGGGATCAGGGCGATGACATATTCGGTGCCGAGTTTGTCAGTGCGGCGCCAGAGCGCCTTACCAAAACCTATCGAGAAACGCTCAACGCGAACACCACAGCGCCGGGCAACCCAGAAATGACCAAATTCATGCACGGTGATAAGCACACCCAGTGCAACAATGAACGAAGCCAAATCCCAGAGAAAACTCAGCATAATACCTTCCGTTAAAGCGTCCTGAATACCAGCAACAACAGGCAAGCAAAGACCGGCACAGCAGCCGTCAGGCTATCAATACGATCTAAAATACCACCGTGTCCTGGAATTAAATGACCGCTGTCCTTAATTCCTGCTTCGCGCTTAAACATGCTCTCAGTTAAGTCGCCGAGCACAGAGGCTAGAGCTGCGACAATAGAGCAAATGAGTAAGGTGACGGGGGCGACGTCGAGATTCGCCCACATACCGTAACCCCATGAGATTACTGCTGCGGTCGCGAGTCCGCCAATGAAACCTTGCCAGGTTTTACCCGGAGAAACCTTCGGCGCCAGCTTATGTTTGCCAAATAATTTGCCAAACATATATGCCCCCTGAGTCAGCTCCCCAGACCAGGATCATGACATAGAGCAGCCATATCGCGCCACTGTAATGATTCT
>NZ_VCDZ01000032.1:0-31729 GCF_005845405.1 Escherichia sp. E4930
ACCGGACATACGGGCCAAAACTGTCCTTACGGCGTTCAGCAAACACGGCCAGCACACCGGGAATATCCTGCACTTCACGACCGGTATACGTTTCAGCACTGCCGTGCCAGCGGTACTTACCGGTACAGAACGGAAAAAGACGGGATGCAGGATTCTGTTGGTGAATACGCATGGCTTCACCACGGGTGATAATTTTCATGATGGGATACCTCTGAAGACAGAAGATAAAAGTGAAAACAAGTGTGATGTGGTTGTGATGGTGACGGGTTAAAGCAGACCGTGTTCAGCAAAGGAGAAAACCTGGCTGCCACCGATTATCAGATGGTCCGGCACCCGGATATCCACCAGGGCCAGTGCCTGTACCAGACGTTCCGTAATAAGGCGGTCAGCCTTACTGGGGGGGACTTCACCTGACGGGTGATTGTGCGCCAGCACCACGGCAGCGGCATTGTGGTACAGGGCACGTTTAATTACCTCCCGGGGATGAACTTCCGTGCGGTTGATGGTGCCGGTGAAGAGGGTTTCACCGGCAATCAACTGATTCTGGTTGTTCAGATACAGCACCCGGAACTCTTCCCGCTCCAGTCCCGCCATGTTCAGAATCAGCCACTCCCGTGCCGCATGCGTGGAGGTGAAGGCCACGCCGGGTTCATGAAGATGGCGGTCCAGGGTTTTCAGGGCCCGCTGAATGAGGCTGCGCTCGCCGGGCGTCATCGCTCCGGGCAGAAAGGAAAGCTGTTGCATTATGCTTCTCTCCATTCAGTCGATGATGCGCATAATGGCGCTGCATTCCGGATGCTGCAGGGCGTAATCCCGCAACCGATAATAATGGACCGTCATGGCATAATTCTCTGTACGACAGGCGTGATGACTGTACGCCATCAGACAGGCGGCAATGCCGGCAGCTTCCGGGCTCATTTCAGCGCGGTTACCGTTCATGGCATTGAACAGTATCCAGGTTTCTCCATCATCTTCATCCGGTTCAGGTGCTATAAATGCGCCACCGTTGTTCAGGGTGTACAGATTCCAGATACCACCGCAGTAGTCTTCACACAGACGGTCCATCCAGCCGAAGATACGGGGCTCCAGGGTCACCCACTGTGGAATGAGGCCAAAATGCTGCGGCCAGAAGCTGATACGTTGTTCATCAGGGACGAGGCTGGCAACCAGCTGAGGATGGTTATTCCCTGATGCAGCGGTTACGGAAACAGAAGGTGTGATGGAGTTATGCGAAAAGGTTGTCATGAGATTATTCCTTCTAAAAAGTAAATGAATGGAAGAATGCCCGGGGAAAGGGACAGACGTGAGTCAGGGCTGCACTTTCAGGGAAACAGCATCAGCGCATGCTCTCCAGCAGCGTTTCTGCCATCACCCACAATGCGCGATTGAGCTTAATGTCCGTGTCGATGCTGTGAATGGCACGGGTGTGGATACGTTTTCCTCTGGCACTGCGACCGGAAATCCCGCCTTTCAGCATATTCTCCTGGATGGTCTGATAAGCACTCCACAGGTCCTTACCGTAATCCTCCCGGCGTCGTGGCGTCAGGATGTCGGCGGTGGTGACCGGCTGATGTTCATCACCATAACGGTAAGTCAGTGCCGCCTGTGCCAGCGCCTGACGTGCCGGTAGCGGCAGAACCAGAGACTGCATGGCATCACGCTTTTCCTCAATCCGGTCAAACACGCCCACCACCTCGTAAGCCCCTTCAATGACTCTGTCCACCACATTTCCCCGGTGTGGAACACGCACTTCCCCCAGAGCCTGACCACAGACGCAGCCGTTCTGGCAGACGAACCTGAAGTAACCCGGCAGCATCTGGTAGCTGGAGGTACCGTCATGGGAGTTCAGCAGGATGATTTCAGGGACATGTTGTCCGTTTATCTCCCCGTCACGGCGCAGACGCAGCATGTGTTTGGTATACCCCCGGCGGCCCGGGTCACGTACGCGGGTCTGGCAGGCAAAGAAGGGCTGAAAGCCTTCCCGCTGCAGGCTTTCCAGCACGGTGATGGTGGGGATCCAGGTATAGTTCTCGCTTCTGGATGTGTGCTTATCTTCCCCGAATACGCTGGGGACGACCTGCATCAGTTCTTCGCGAGTTAAGGGGCGGTCACGGCGTATCTGGTTCGCATAACCAAAACGACTTGCTAATCGCATGATTTGCTCCTTATTGGTGGTTAAGATTTACTGGTGTAATAAATGAAAAAGCCACGTCTCCCGGAGAAGACGCGGCCTGATGGACGAAATTAATGAGGTTTATTGTCTGAGAAGCCCTTCACTGGCGAGCCCCGCATTAAGCTGTTTTCCGGCATCGGGTTCAGAATTCCGGCAGCACCAGCGTAGCTGACATTCAGCATTGTGGATAACCAGCCGGAAATGCGTTCCCTGGTCATTTTCGATAAACACATTGCGATAAGCTGTTGTGATGGCAACCGCCTGCTCTTGAGAGAAAGGGCCTTCGGATATTAAACAGAACATATGCTCTGCAGAAGAAATCAGAGAAAACGCCACCAGTCGGTGGCGCCAGTAATGAAATAAATGCAAAGGATATATTACTGAGGTGAGTTATCCCGGGGGCGGGAGTCAGGTTCACCATAAATTATCCGGTGTTTTGCCAGCGATTCCGGCATGGCATTAATACAATAATTGATGTAGAAAATGTGAAATAAAAATGTCCATACCGGGTTCATTTTTAATTCAAAGCGGAACTGTGTCAGTGCATATTGTTGCAGAGCCGCTCTGGCTCTGAAAGCCCAGATGATGGTGAGGATAATCCAGACCAGTGAGACCAGCGTGGCAATACCGTACATGGTTTCAGCACCGCGACTGTAACCATAGACGTCACCGTATTCGTCGATCTGAACCGGAAAAGCCATTTTCAGCATGGCGGATATTCCCAGGCATACTGCCATCCAGATAATCATTGCAGAAGAGGAGAATCGCTGACGGGTTTCATCCATGATGGTGTCCTGATATTTATACAGCCACATCAGTGGATAAACACCATATGTGGCGGCTCCCAGTAATACCAGATGCCATGTGGATGTATTCAGTTTTTCTTTTAACGATGAAATAGTGGAATCATTCATCACGGTTTCCTTATCATTAATTACGTATGTGGAATTTTCAGAAATAAAATATTGTGTTGTTTTTAGCGGACTGCTTCTCCTCTCACAGTGTAACCTTCAATAAAATCAGCCATATCCTCGTTGTCTTTGTGGCTGTTGTCAGGGAACTGCTCAATGGTGAACAATTCAGAGAAAGTATTTCTGCAGTTCAGGGTGGCAATCCGGGTTCCCTGGTTAAACACGAGAATGCCATCAAATGCCGGTGTTTCTCCGTCGTAGCGCTGCACAACCACATAGTCGTATGAACCTTTATGAAAACGCAGATATTTCAGTTTTCCTTTACCCCGGTTAAGATCGCGCCAGTAATGAAAGGCACTGACGCCAAACATGCCTTCTTTTAATTCCAGCTCCAGCGTGCCGTCTTTTTTGAGAAGGTGGTAGGTATAGGGAAAACCATCCTGTGCAAGAGCAGACAGAGCCTTACCGTTTGTGAGCGTACAGTCTGCCAGTGCTGTCGCCGGGATCGCAGATTGCGAATCAGGTGCTGCTGGCCTGGCTTTTTCCGGTTCAGGGGGATTTTGCTTCCCGGACCCGGTATCGGTTTTCCCGGGAGAAGTGACGGTGGCATCGTAAGCCGGTGTCTGAATATGTGTATCCGGTGGATTGTTATCGGCGTCATTAAAACGCTTTGTCGTTGATGAATAGCCTGCCTGTTCGTTGGTGTAGCCGCCTGTAGGCATCCGTGATTTCTTACGCCATTCTCCATTCACTTTTTCATACCCGGATTCTGTCATCATCCGCTCCTGCAGACTGGTGATTTCTGTTTCAGGGGAGTGCGGTTGCCTGTCTCCGGAATACAGAAACTCGTCCAGTGTCATCTTTTTGTTCTTCCGGGCATCCGTGTGGCTGAGTGATTTCGGAATAAATGTCTTACAGGCTTCGGTGAAGTTACCTTTACGGAAAGTGGCCGTTTTCCCTTCAATGGTAACGGTTGCTCCCATGAAGTGTGTGAAAGCCGGTATGGCACGGGCTGCCATATCCGGCGCTGCACGGGGGGTATCCCCCAGCGTCACCATTCTGCGAAATCCCGTGGCGCTGTTACATACCATGAGAGATTTCCAGGTCTGGTCGTTGATTCTGGTAGTGATAAAGCGGGTTCCCAGAAAATCGAGATTATCCGGACATCCCTTGTCCATGCTCATAAAGACCATACCTTCATCAGAAATGAGGGCTGTTTCATTTCCTTCACTACTGATGGCCTGGCATGCGCCGTTTCTGATTTCCCAGTTGTCGGTAAAATAGTCGCAACCGGTAAGAACGGATATTGCCGAAGCTATCATCAGGGAATGACGTAATACCCGCATGTTCAGTTTTTTGTTCAGCATATTGTCTCCATACCTGTCGGAACGGCTTTGGCAGGCCGGCGATCACAGGTTAAAGGTGTTGATAAGTTTATGGATAAAAGGGAAATGTGGCAGAGCGGAGATAAAACGCTCTTCAGCGACCAGGCTGTGGATGTGGTCTCTCCGTTCAAACCGTTCTGATGTCAGGCTGACCGATTTGATGTCTGCCAGGGGAAAGACCCGCAGTTTTCCCATCTGTAACGCGATCAGATACCAGCTTCCGCTGTAATAAATGAGCCGGCAGGGTTCCAGTGACGGATACCATTGCTCAGTCACCAGCGAGATGTGGATGCACTGTCTTATTGCCAGGATGAGTTGCGAGAAACACTCGGGGAGTGTTGCAGTGATATCCGGCGCCGGTAGCCAGATAAGGCAGGGAGAGGGCTCCTGGTTGTCGGTAAGACAGGTTATCAGTCGCCCGTTCCGGAGCGGAAGTATCCGTGCGATCCCCGTATTCTGTATAAATGAAAGCATTTCAGGGATCGCGCCCGGGTTGCTCTGCCGTCTGAGACTGTACCGGCCATTTCTGTACTCTAAGTCCAGGTGAACCAGACGCTGATGAAAATCGCGCTGTAAGGTACGTTCTGTAACACCAAATTCATCTGACAGTGTTTTTAGTGACAGAGATTCTCCGGCCATCAGTCGGCTGATAATGAGTGATAAGCGAACCGCCAGGCGATCATGCCGGGAACGATTATCAGACATAGATGTGCACTCCGTAAGAAAACATCTTTTATTTCATGATGTTATTATGCATCATGATGTTGAAAGGATGTGTCGCATCCGAATAATCAGGAATAAAATGCAGCAGAAAAAATATTCCTTTAATTATCTGATTTTTAAGCAGGGTTTCATAAAAAGAAGAATGCTTGTTAATCCAGCGACACATCCTGTCGGCGTGAGTGTGTCAGAACAGACGATCCCACAGTGTGACCAGCAGGTGGATAATGCGGTCCCGGGCTTTACGCAGAAGCTGTAACATCCAGGCCGGAAAACTGAACCGGGCAACGGCAGCGTCAAAGCTTTTCCCGATGGCGTCACCAAAAGTCTGTTGTGCGTGTTTCTGGGCCTGTTCAGAGCGGTTTTCCCCCCGGATATGTGAATAAACCGCGCTGGTTGCCTGTGGTGGCAGTGCGTGGATCATCAGCGACACCAGTGCCGGAAGATTCCAGCCGACAGGTGCGGCAACGGGGAGTACCGGAAGTGATGAAGGGAACAGGGTTGCCACCCGGGCTGTTACTGTTGCCAGTGAGAGTTCCTGCTGACGGGACGGGCATTTTTCTGTGTCGTTCCATTCTTCAGCAGGAAACACGCGATCGGCATGGCTGAGAACAAACAGAAAACGCGAGGGATCTGCGCCTTCATTCAGTAAAAACTGATGCATGGCAATATCGGCAGCATACGCACGTTCATCAGCCCGCAGGATCCAGATAATCAGATCCAGCTCCGGCAGTAACTGACGATAAAGTGTTCTGTATTCCTGATCATGCTGCGGCGTCTCACCGATGCCGGGCAGATCGACCAGCGTCATTCTGCGTTCACCTAACTGAAGGGTAAGGCGATGAGCCTGACGGGTGCAGCCGTTCAGGGGATGCGTGGCACAGATACGGGACTGAAAAATAGCATTACACAGGCTGCTTTTGCCGGTGCCGGATTTACCCATAATGCCAATCACGGGTTCGTAATGAATAACGCTGCGGAGATGTTCAAGGATTTTCTGGCGAATTTCTTCAGGAAGAAACGTCAGATGTGATTTCACTTGCGCGGAGAGGGAAGAATGGCTGAATGACATACCGTTATCCTGTTGATTTCACTGAACCAGATCACACTAATCCGGCTTATCATTCAGGTAATATGGGCGTGAAAAAATCTGGAGTAATGCTGCAGCATAAGCTAACAAAAAGAATATGTCGAAATACTAATCATTGGGGGAATGAAAAAGATAAAAATAATTTGTCAGCGGCCCATCATGAATCCTGACGAACCGCACAGAAACAAAATCATTTCTCCTGAAACAATTCTCTGTAATGCTGGCTGATTAATTTTTCCAGTATATCACTTATACGCATATCGTAATGTTCAGCTAACTCATCCAGTTGTATTTTTGTCTTTATTTTCAAATAAGTATTTAATGCTTTTTTATCAACACGTGTTTCACGAAGCTTTTTCTGATTCCACGCTTTATTAAGATTCATCAAAAGTAGTTTTTTGCTGTCATCGTCACCTTCCCAAAGATCAAATGTTGCACGTACAGCCAGTAGTTTTTCTGCATGATTAAGAGGCGTTGTATTTTGAACAAAATTGTATGTGGCATTAGGCCCCCACATCGTGAGGGGATGATTGCTAAAGTATTTTTTTATAAAATCCCACGCCCATGATACAACATCCTCCTGATCTGGTAGCCATTTGACAGGGAGAGGTTTTTGATATATTAGCCTCCACTTGTTTTTGAAGTTGATAATTATCTGTTTCTTGAGTAGTGGACAAAGAGTTATATAATTTTTATCTGGTGTATGGAAAATGTCACTTAAGTGATCAAAAAAACGGATAATACGTTCAAATCTTTTATTATGTGTGTCTGGAATATCATGAAAACCAAGATAGATATATTCATTATGATATTGTTGGAGTTTTCCTGACGACATAGAAGGATAATAGATATTGTCAGAGCCAGTGATCATCTGGTTGGAGATGATTGGAGTATGTAGTAAATAAGCACATATCCAAAAAGCTGCGCGTTCATCATTTTTAACCCAGTCAAATTCATCTAATGGCAGAATTTCTTTTTCTATTGCAGTTTCTATTTCCTTGCACAGGTTATCCTTGTCCTGTCCACTGATATTTGTGCTATCAAAGGCCTGAATTATTACCCTCTTACAACTTCTAATGTCGTTATAATAGTCAATGTTTTTGATAGCCATATTTTTCATGTATAGACATCTCAAAAAGAAATTGCAAACACGAATATCATTAATTCCTTTTAAATAATTCTCTATATCAAAGCGTACATTAAGGGGCATGTTTTTTCCTTTTATCATAAACTACGTAGTGGTTTTCTTGCGTTTTTATTGTACATAGTTTATGGTTTTCATGTCACGAAAAAAGTTTTCTTGTAGTCATATCATGGTTTTCAGTTTGTAAAACTGAATGGATTATGAGGTTTTTTGATGGTTTTCTGGTCGTTAAAAATCTAGTTTATGCGGTAAAAGTCTGCTGTTTCCGCCATCTGCAAATGATTATAGATGAGCCTGCTGGGGCGTTCTGGCATAAAGAATCGCTCAGTAGAAACCTGAGTGGACAGTATGTGAGCAGGGGATGGAATAAGAATACCTGGCAGTGACGGTGTCATAAAGCAAACAGACTGATATGGAGAAGAACAGAGAGTCATCTGGATTAAGCGTTGATTATATCGTGTATTCCAGCATTACTCTGATATTAATGTATAGCGGAGGAGGTGTTTACTTGTCATCTTGTTGGTTCTTGTCTTTATATCTGGTATGTGGTTTTAATTTTCTGATGCTGGTTGTGAAATTCTATATGACAGGGTAAAGATGAAATGAGAATGTGTTATATGCGGGGCTATGAAAGGGTACGTAAGTCATTGGTATTGTTGTTATCCGGATGCTGAACTGATACAGTCATTTTGCTACGGATGTTTTTTACGATGTTGAACGTGGTGTCAGGGAAATAATTCCAGAGTAAATCGGTTCTGTTTTCAGAACAGGAAACGTCATGCCGGTCGTAAAAGCGAGAAATCAATATTCGGTCTGCATGGATGTGTGGAAGAGTTGAGAATGTCGGTATGATACTATATACACGTATTTTTTATTAAGTTTTTTACCAGACATACACGTATTTTCATAAACACTTCTACAAGTGTTTTCATTAAGTATTGCTATACACATTGTTTTGTCTGATACACATCCAGTTTAGTAAATTTGTTAGTCCTGTTTTTACGATAGCTAAAATCAGTTAACGTCACTACAAAACTCCCTGTCCTGTTTAAGCAGTCAATATGCTATTCGATTTTACTGATCTTACATTTAATCTTTTATGAGTTTTCGTGTTTTTAGTCGTTAACCTGAGACAAGTATCTTTATGTAAAAACGCAAATCCGACTGAGATAACCTGGCGTGATTTACGGTGTGCTTACGACGATTTTGTTAAATGGTTTTATGGATTATTTTGTAACGATGAGATTGATAAGGTGATTAACTGGTCCTGGTGTTTTTTCTCAGTGCAAGGTGATTATCTTCATCATAAGGCTCTTTTCAGAAAAAGCGTGATGATTGGTTTTGGTGTTTTGATTCAGATGAGGTTTACGTTATCGCGGTTAATCGTTTTTATGGTGCGTAGTGAAAAGTAACGTTTTCAGGATAAGAAAATCGATTCTGATGTTGGTGGTTTTTGTTCTTGGGGCGGGGTTGTCTGTAACCAGGTTTTAAGCGTGCCATTTCGCATCTGCGATTGAGTGATGTTTAAGCCGTAGGTTTTGGTGTTGTTGTTGATTCACAGCAGCAGAAAGCGTTCTGATTGCGTTTTTGGTGTTTTGTTTGCACGTTCTGTGGATCCGTTTCCTTTCTGACTTTTTTCGTCGTCCATGTCGTTTTTAAAAACCATTTATGCCGTTGTTGTGTGTTTTACCCTGTGTGTAGGTTTATCTTTTCTTCGTGGGGGATTCATTCTGTTTTAATCAGGAGCCATTGGCGTTGCTCAATGGCGGGATGCCGTAAAGTTTTACCGCGGTGATTAATGATGTGAAGTCAATCCAAATCAACGGAGATCTCTCATCATGAATCAACCAATACACAATGCTTACTGGTTATCCCGTTTTGAAAGTATTCTCAACAGTGCCCTGGCACAACACCGTGCCGTCTCGTTAATCCGGGTGGATTTACGTTTCCCTGAGTATATGCCTGCCACCATCATGGATACCGATTTAGATTCAGCGGTGATTTCTCGTTTTTTCGAATCCCTGAAAGCAAAAATTCAGGCTTACCAGCGGAAAAAACGACGTGCCAACAAGCGTGTGCGTGCAACCACTCTGCGTTATTTCTGGTGTCGGGAGTTTGGCAAGGAAAAAGGCAGGAAACATTATCACGTGATATTACTGCTCAACAAAGATACCTGGTGCTCGCCAGGGGATTTCACCGTTCCTTCTTCGCTGGCGACGCTGATCAAGCTGGCATGGTGTAGTGCTCTGCATCTTGAGCCCTGGCAGGGTAATGGACTGGTTCATTTTTCCAGGCGGACGCCTTTCCGTAAACCGACATCATCTGATGCTCCCCCTTCTTCCGATGATACGCCTTTGTCGGGTGGATGTTCTGATACCCGGAAGGATTCTGACAAAAAGCCGGGTGGATCCGCTGTGCTCTGGGTCACGCGTGGTGATGTGGAAGCGATGCAGAAAGCCATGGAGAGAGCCCGTTATCTCGTGAAGTATGAGACGAAGCAGCATGACGGTTCAGGTCAACGTAATTATGGTTGCAGTCGTGGACCGGGGCGTCTACTGGATGGCAGGTGAACCCTGTAAAACGGCATCCGGTGCCAGAGTGTATGTCACAGTAAGGGCGTGGTTGACGCCCTTAGCTCATTTTCTGAAAAAGTCGTCCTGAAGTAATGCAATGGTATTGTCATTTGCTTCCGCTCGCATGATAAGCTTTTCCGCTTCTGCCGGAGGGATGTGCCACAGCCTTTCCAGTAAACGTCGATTGTTATACCAGTCCACCCACGTTAGTGTGGCCAGTTCCACTTCTGCACGATTTTTCCAGCTCTTATGGTGTATTCCGCTTTGTAAAGATCATTGATGCTCTCCGCCATCGCGCTGCCATACGAGTCGCCTGTACGCCCTGTTGATGCTTGCAATCCGGCCTCCTTAAGCTGCTGTGTGTAGATCCCTGATACATACTGAGAACCTTTATCACTGTGATGGGCTGTGCCGTACAAATGACGGAGCGCAATGTCTACGGCCCGGTACATCCGACACCAATGTTGTTTTCATGGCAATGAGCCCTTCCATATTGTCGGTATCCCCGGTATCACTGATACTGACAAGACGGACATACCTGTTCTCTTAACCAGGTAATAAATGCCTCAATTTTTGGCCACTGCCTGCCCGGTAATGTGGTGATGTAATAATGCTGATGGCATTTCACCGTCATATCGCCAAACGGCGCGACGAGCTCACCACTGGCAAGCCTTTTTTGTACCAGACGTTTCCTTCCCATCGCCACCCCAATATGATTCATCGCGGCGATAACGGCTAAATCAGAGCGATCAAAGCCAATTCCAGAAGATGTCGGCAAATTAACCGCATAATGTTGCGCCCAACTATGCCATTCATCCGTACCGGAGTCGTTGCTCCATGCCTGTCTGTCATGGAGCAACGTACAGTGGCGAAGATTAATTACAGTGTTGGTTAAAGCATGTCTTTGAGCGTATTCCGGGCTACAAACTGGCAGGATTTCTTCATCCATCAGAAAGTGATGAGTCAGTTGCGCTGACGGCGCATCATCAAAGTAGATCGCCAAATCGATTCCGGCACGTTGCAGATTGACATTGTCATTACCAGTGAGCACGGTGAGCGAAATAGACGGATATCGGCGTGTAAAGTCACCTAATGCGGGCACCAACCAGCATTGGGCGATAGAGGGCCGGGAATACAGAGTTAACGTTCCCGATAACTCCTGATTTTTGATATCAAGAATTTCCTGGTTCAGGGTATCCAGCGACGATTTAAGCGTCCAATAAACGCGTTTTCCCTCGGGCGTTAATTCCACTTTGCGATGGGAACGAACAAACAACTGAATACCCAATTCTTCTTCCAGCTGATTGATACGGTGACTTACCGCACTGGGGCTCAGCGACAATTCCTCTGCCGCCAGGGCGAAGGATTGATGCCTGGCTGCCACTTCAAAAGTATGCAGTTTTGATAGTTGCCAGCCGTTAAGCAGTCGATTTCTTATTTCACGAAGGGGCTCCATAATCACCTCATTTTTCTCTTAAGTGTAAAAAATAGCGGCAAAATTTCAGCCGTAAGGTGAGCTAAAGTGAATCATATCTCAATTCACCTTCATTTTTAGATATAAATCACTCCCTTGATGCAATTTAGCTCATGTGAAAGGCAAATTTCATCGTTTGTCAGCCTGCGTTGTTTTTTTGTCCAATATCATCAGGTTAATCACAGGGGAAGGTGAGATATGCACTCTCAAATCTGGGTTGTGAGCACGCTGCTTATCAGCATTGTGTTAATTGTACTGACCATCGTGAAGTTCAAATTCCACCCGTTTCTGGCGCTGTTGCTGGCCAGCTTCTTCGTGGGAACGATGATGGGCATGGGGCCACTGGATATGGTAAATGCTATTGAAAGTGGAATTGGCGGAACGCTGGGGTTCCTCGCTGCGGTTATCGGCCTTGGCACGATACTGGGAAAAATGATGGAAGTATCCGGGGCCGCAGAAAGAATTGGTCTGACACTTCAGCGTTGCCGCTGGCTTTCAGCTGATGTCATTATGGTACTGGTTGGCCTGATTTGCGGCATCACGCTGTTTGTTGAAGTGGGCGTTGTGCTATTGATTCCTCTGGCTTTTTCAATTGCCAAAAAAACCAATACCTCATTGTTAAAGCTGGCCATTCCGCTGTGTACCGCATTGATGGCAGTGCACTGCGTGGTTCCCCCACATCCGGCTGCTTTATATGTTGCCAATAAGCTTGGCGCAGATATCGGTTCGGTGATCGTCTACGGTTTGCTGGTTGGGCTGATGGCATCACTGATCGGTGGCCCACTTTTCCTTAAATTTCTGGGTCAACGACTGCCCTTTAAACCTGTACCCACAGAGTTTGCCGATCTCAAAGTTCGCGATGAAAAAACACTACCGTCATTAGGCGCAACGTTATTCACCGTACTGCTACCCATTGCGCTGATGTTGGTTAAAACGATTGCCGAATTGAATATGGCGCGTGATAGTGGTTTGTATAGCTTGCTTGAGTTTATTGGCAACCCTGTCACTGCCATGTTTATCGCCGTGTTTGTCGCCTATTATGTGTTGGGTATACGTCAGCATATGAGCATGGGGACAATGCTCACACACACGGAAAATGGCTTCGGTTCTATTGCTAATATTTTGCTGATTATCGGGGCCGGAGGCGCATTCAACGCCATTTTAAAAAGCAGCAGTCTCGCTGATACGCTGGCAGTTATTCTCTCCAATATGCATATGCACCCGATTCTTCTGGCCTGGTTGGTGGCACTTATTCTGCATGCTGCGGTGGGCTCCGCTACCGTGGCAATGATGGGGGCAACGGCGATTGTTGCACCCATGCTGCCGCTGTATCCCGACATCAGCCCGGAAATTATTGCGATTGCTATCGGTTCAGGTGCGATTGGCTGCACGATCGTTACGGACTCGCTTTTCTGGCTGGTGAAGCAATATTGCGGCGCTACGCTCAATGAAACATTTAAATACTATACGACAGCGACATTTATCGCTTCAGTCGTCGCTCTGGCGGGCACATTCCTGCTGTCATTTATCATCTAAGCGCAAAGAGACGTACTATGGAAAACGCTAAAATGAACTCGCTCATCGCCCGGTATCCGTTGGTAAAGGATCTGGTTGCTCTTAAAGAAACCACCTGGTTTAATCCTGGCACGACCTCACTGGCTGAAGGTTTACCTTATGTTGGCCTGACCGAACAGGATGTTCAGGACGCCCATGCGCGCTTATCCCGTTTTGCCCCCTATCTGGCAAAAGCATTTCCTGAAACTGCTGCCACTGGGGGAATTATTGAATCAAAACTGGTTGCCATTCCGGCTATGCAAAAACGGCTGGAAAAGGAATATCAACAACCGATCAGTGGGCAACTGTTACTGAAAAAAGACAGCCATTTGCCCATTTCCGGCTCCATAAAAGCACGCGGCGGGATTTATGAGGTCCTGGCACATGCAGAAAAACTGGCTCTGGAAGCGGGATTGCTGACGCCTGAAGATGACTACAGCAAACTGCTGTCTCCGGAGTTTAAACAGTTCTTTAGTCAATACAGCATTGCTGTGGGCTCAACCGGAAATCTGGGGTTATCAATCGGCATAATGAGCGCCCGCATTGGCTTTAAGGTGACAGTGCATATGTCTGCTGATGCCCGGGCATGGAAAAAGCGAAACTGCGCAGCCATGGCGTTACGGTCGTGGAATATGAGCAAGATTATGGTGTTGCCGTCGAGGAAGGACGTAAAGCAGCGCAGTCTGACCCGAACTGTTTCTTTATTGATGACGAGAATTCCCGCACGTTGTTCCTTGGGTATTCCGTCGCAGGCCAGCGTCTTAAAGCGCAATTTGCCCAGCAAGGCCGTATCGTCGATGCTGATAACCCTCTGTTTGTCTATCTGCCGTGTGGCGTTGGTGGTGGTCCTGGTGGTGTCGCATTCGGGCTTAAACTGGCGTTTGGCGATCATGTTCACTGCTTTTTTGCTGAACCGACGCACTCCCCTTGTATGCTGTTAGGCGTCCATACTGGATTACACGATCAGATTTCTGTCCAGGATATTGGTATCGACAACCTTACCGCAGCGGATGGCCTTGCAGTTGGTCGCGCATCAGGCTTTGTCGGACGGGCAATGGAGCGTCTGCTGGATGGCTTCTATACCCTTAGCGATCAAACCATGTATGATATGCTTGGCTTGTTGGCGCAGGAAGAAGGTATTTGTCTTGAACCTTCGGCACTGGCGGGTATGGCCGGACCTCAGCGCATGTGTGCATCAGTAAGTTACCAACAGATGCACGGTTTCAGCGCAGAACAACTGCGTAATGCCACTCATCTGGTGTGGGCGACGGGAGGTGGAATGGTGCCGGAAGAAGAAATGAAACAATATCTGGCTAAGGGCACTGGCTAAGGGGCATTAATGATTTTTTATGCCACATCGACTCTCTTTTTATGGGAGAATGATGTGGCTTAAAGATAGTTCATACTTTCTGTCGCTGACAAAAGATGCTGTTCAGGTCTGAGTAAGAAAGAGTTTATCTTATTTTTCTGTAAGGAAATGGTTCTGTCATGAGCAGATTCTGAACGGATTTTTTCTCATTTTTACTCATCAAACAAGGATGATTTTAATTTAGGTTTATTACTATTATTATACTCACTCCCTTTTTGATATAATCTCTATTGTTATTTACTTCCTGTCTTCACTCACTCTCAATCTTTACACATTCCATTAGTACTACTCTTGTTATCGTATTCACTCCATCCTTCAATCATATTTACTTTAACTCATATGATATTCAGATAAGTTATTCTCTACTACGCTATTGCTGATATCTATCTGTTTTCATCTTTAGTGAAACAGTAATTGATTTTAATCTTATCTATAATGAACTGTATTTGCTTGACGATGATTGTTGTTGACCTGAAGTGTTTTAACTATTCTGGTTGGAAACAATAATTCTGTTATCACTGATTAACCGAATGCTTACTCTTTGATAAGGTATCCATGATTCTGTAACGATTAACAGAGCTGGATAAACAACAGAATTAACAGAGTGAATTTCTGATTATATTTGTTGCTGGTTGTATTGTTTAAGATACTGGGTGAAAATTATCCATCCATGGTATGTTGTCTTATGCTATCGTGTACCCGTTAATGTTCATATCTTGAACATGAGTTGTTTTAACAGATTAAATGAGTGCGTATAAGTTTATCGGGTTACAGCTATTGTATTGGCCGTATACACGGTTTTTTAGAACCACTGAGAGTAAGTTATTAGTCGTAATATGTTTCTTGATCTCCTGAACGTGGGGTTTTAGCGCGTGTTTTGCAGTATTTCGTGATGTTTATTGATTCTGTATTTTATTCGCTCCTCGTGTATCTCATCTCTTTAGTTAACACCATCAGATAATCCATTTCTTTCTGCATAATGCTGCGTATCGTTAATAACCCGTCGTATCCATTCTGCTACAGCATGCCTGATAAATACTATCTGTAAGTTATTACCGTTTTAGATCTGATTATGAGCGAAAGCATTAATTCGCTCACAGAGCTTAAAACATCATTAACTTTCAGGAGTCATCAACATGCCTAAATCTTACACACCAAACTGGTTTTTTACCGCTTTACTTGACAATCACATCAATCAAATGATGGCACGCTATTCCTGCCTGCGGGCCTTACGCATGGATTTCTTCTACAGGAAAGATACGCCTGATTTCTTACAACCTGATCATCGCTGGCTTGAATTGCAGTTGCGTATGCTGCTGGAGCAGGTGGAACAATTTGAAAATATCGTTGGCTTCTTCTGGGTGATTGAATGGACGGCTGATCATGGTTTTCATGCGCATGCGGTTTTCTGGATCGATCGTCAAAGGGTTAAAAAAATATATCCCTTTGCGGAGCGGATTACGGAATGCTGGCGGTCTATTACGCATAACAGCGGTTCGGCACACCGCTGTACATATCAGTCGCATTATACATACAACATCAATATTCCTGTGCGCCACAACGATCCTGAAAGCATCGATAATATTCGCGGTGCCCTGCATTATCTGGCGAAAGAAGAACAAAAAGACGGGCTGTGTGCCTACGGCTGCAATGAAGTTCCTGAACGTCCTGCTGCAGGGCGTCCTCGTAAGCCTCACTTCTGAAGCTTAAGGCCTGAGCCTCCGCTCCTGGAAACACTCCGTCGGTAAAAACTTACCGCCTTGATTAATGATGTGAACCGAAGTCAACGGAGATCATTCATCCTGAACCTGTATCCGGTGTTCGCCCCTTGTCGGTGACCTGATCTTCCCGTTCTGTTTCGGTTCTTCACGTATTCCATCAACCCCATCCGCAAACCATAACACGTCAGCTCATTCACGGGCAGGACGCGTTGTGGGCTGCGCATAACGGAGCATATCTTATGAATGCTATTCCTTATTTCGACGATAGCCTTGCCCCCTTCTGGCCATCTTATCAGAGTAAAGTCATCGGCGTTCTTGAGCGTGCGCTGCGTGAGCAGTCCGGCTCCCGGGTACGGCGGATCCTGCTTCGTCTGCCATGTGAATATGACACTACCTTCAGCAGCAGAAAGACCTGGTTTGGTATGGACTTTATCGAAACTGTCAGTGCGCTGATGAATGCAACGCCCGGGCGTGACCTCTGCTGGCTCCTGACCCGTCATCCGGAAAAGCCGGAATACCACGTGGTGCTGTGCGTCAGACAGGAGTATTTCGACGGCCCCGAACTGGATCGGTTGATACTGGATGCCTGGAGTAATGTGCTGGGTTTCGCGTCACCGGGTGAAGCGGCACCGTACCAGAAGCAGATAACACGGGATGTGGTGCTGGACAGTCTTTCACCGGACTGCGAAGACATCCTCAAAGAGTTGATATGGGCGTTCAGTGATTTCGCCCGCGAGCGTCGTGGTGTGCGCGATCCGGAAGCCCGTTACCTCGCCGGTAATCCCTGGTATCCCGTAGCAGGCCAGCTCTGAAAGCACAGTTCAGCAGATTAATCCGCATTTGCACAACCTTTATAAATCTCACAAAGGACATTCTGACCATGTTGACCACAACAAGCCACGACAGCGTGTTGCTGCGTGCCGACGATCCCCTGATCGACATGAACTACATCACCAGTTTCACCGGCATGACCGATAAATGGTTTTACAAGCTGATCAGTGAAGGTCATTTCCCTAAACCCATCAAACTGGGGCGCAGCAGTCGCTGGTACAAAAGCGAAGTGGAGCAGTGGATGCAGCAGCGAATAGAGGAATCACGAGGAGCAGCATGAAACGTGTTGTGATGCCGGTACGCTGGCAATGTGCGAAATGCCGGCGCTGGTATTGTGGAAATCAGCCCTGTCCCTGGTGCTGGCGCTGACAACTCCCGCTCATCTTTCTGCTGACACCCTCTGGTCAGCCAACTGTTTGTCATCATTTCCTGACTGATTCGTCATTCCCTTCGTCCCGTCAGTCACTGGTGTTTGTATCGTACTGTGCCGGTGTTGATGTGCGCTTTCCGTGTGTCTGCACCGACTTAACAAAATTCAACAGGGATAAAATAGTGCAAATAACCGAAGCCTTACTTTCAGAGCCGGGGGAAATCCGGCGTTTTGTTCAGCAGGCGGTGGACCACTGGCCGCGTCTGCAGGCATTTCACTTCACGCTCCATTCGGCAGAAGGAAACATCAACGGGCAACAGATTCATGCATTCTGTACTTCCTTTTATGAACGTATTACTGAGCGTAATCACACGACCAGCCCATCATCGCCGGTGGTATTACGCTGGTTGCGGGAACAACATGGAGGAGCAACAATGCGATGCCTGTTGCTCCTCAGCCAGACAATCATTTGCCATCCGCGGGCCAGTGCCACAGTTGATAAAGAATGTTCGCAAGTGGTGGATTTATTGCAACAGACCTGGCGGGTGATAAGCGCTGGCGGACAATGTCGTGTGGAAAGGTGTTTTCGGGTTGCCCGGGGTGATACATCCGGCCAGTATGTTGCGTTAAAAACAGTTGCCCAGTCCCTGATGCCACTGGTTATTGCAACAATCACCCGGTGATGACCGGGTGAATCATCGACTCTTCCGTTAATTTTTACAGACTGATAAAGTTTTGTCTGCTGAATCTTTATACGGAATTCTTTTCAGTATGCGTACACGAATTGATTATCTGGCGGATAAATACTGTTTTACAGAGCTGAATGAATCCCCCCGTCTTCGCCGGCAGTGGCAGGATGTCCTGGAGGTGTATCGGCAGACAGAGGCCGGGCCATAGGAACACCTGCGTATTGCATTGTTGAATGTGGATTGCGTTGCCAGGGCTGAACTGTTTTTCGATGGGTGATTATCCAAACATCACTGCTAATGAGGCCGTCGATGCCCTCCGTCAGAAAAATTGCGGCGTTGGCAGTATTGACACTGCGGGATATCGCATCAGTAATCTGTATCTGTGAGTGGTATAAAAAGACACCTGGTTCTGCAATATTTCACACAACGCCGTAAAGTAACAATATAAGCACTCAGTTGTTAAACTCTGGTTACTTTTCAGGTGGCTAATAAATACAGGTTATGCTGAAAAAATGCATATTTTTTTATTAATGCTTTTCTGTTTCTCTGACCACCTCCCATAAAGTACGGGCACCACGACGAAGAGGTGTACGTCTTATTTTTCCCTCTTTTTCAAGACACATAAGGTAATGGCGGGCCTGATAAGCGCTCATGTCAAAATGTGAAGAAACGTCAGCCGTTCTGCATGGCGTGTTTATCTCCTGAATAAAAGACAGTATCTGCTTTTTCTTCATTTCTGTTTACATCCGTATCTGTGATATTCATTTATTATAATCTGCTTCTGGCTCTGAATTCCTCCTCTCTTCCCACTTTTTCTTACATAAAATCCATTATAAATCATCATTGTAACATTTTGATTACAGTGTTTCTGGTAATTGAATGCATCATTAAGTCACAGATGATTGTGTGTATATTTCCTTCTGTTCTTTTAATTTCTTACTTTAATATTTGCTGTGATTTTAAATTCATTTTTTATATGAAAAATGTGATCTGTTTTTTGATGAAAATCTAAATTAACACAAAAAGTTCATTCAGAATTCAATATCGATGGTCACAAAAACGACGATCTTTTTATCTGTATTTTTGTGAGTTTTTGGGTTGTTATTCTGTGTTGGCGGCTGTGTGTGGTTGTTTGCACCGTTTTATGTGGCTATTTTGGTTATAAAGATCGCGAAAATGATATTTTTTGGCATAAAACACCGTGATAATCTTTTGGCAGGAGGCAGGGCGGCACCAGTGTAAATACATTTGTGTTATCCGGAGCTATGCCGTCTCTTTGTCTGGTTATATTTCTGGAATAGATGGAAATGAGCGACAGTTATCTGTATCTGACCAAGAAGCACGGGCGTGCTTTATCACCCGGAAAAATGTCGGAGCATCATTTCTGGTTGCTGACTGAAATCTCTCCGGTTCACAGTGAAAAAGTTATTAATGCGCTCAGGGATTTCCTGGTTTTTGGTTACACCCGAAAAGAAGCCTGTGAGCGACACAGTGTTTCTCCGGGGTATTTTTCCGGGGCGCTGAATCGTTTTCAGCGAATCAGTCAGACGGTGGACAGATTAGTTCCTTTTTACCTGTCAGAGACCCGTTCGCCATATTCGGGGTGATAACCGCATGAAAAATTTATCGCTTTCAGTACTTCTGCTTCTGGCAGGGGGCGGGGTTTCTCACGCCGCTGTTCAGAAAACCGTATTCAGTGCTGACGTGGTGGCTTCGGCCTGTCATGTGGTGGTGGATGCGGACAGCACCGGCAACAGTGGTCGGCTGACATTCGGGACTTACCGCAAGTCCACGGGGGTGTCTGTGCCTCCGCGTGACTTTACTGTGCGTCTGTATGAGTCCGGTGCCACGGTTCAGGGCTGCTCAGCCTTTCAGGCAGGGCAGGTCGCCACCCTGGATTTTGGTAACCCGGGACAGCTGGATGCAGGGGGCGTGGTCACCCGCGGTGCCGGTGATGGTATTCGCGTGGATGTGCGGGCGGTGGATGCACAGGCTGATTATCGCGGACGTCTGACTCAGGACAGTCATTCGGTGAATTACCCGGTGGAGTTTGCTGCTAAAGGACAGTTTCGTTTTCGTGCGCAGCCGGTGTTTCCGGCGAACGTGAAGGCGGGGGAATACACGGGTGCGCTGACCTTTGTGGTCACGTATCAGTAACGGAGAAAAGGATTGTGTGTGCAGGAAAGAAGGTAGCCGCAGAGCCGGTTTCATCCGTGTTTTTCCGTCGGGCCGCACTTGCGCTTGCCGTATCAGCTGCTTTTGCCAGTGCCACAGGTATTGCAGGTGAAAAACTGGATATGTCCTTTATCCAGGGTGGTGCCGGGGTTAATCCGGAAGTCTGGGCAGCCCTGAACGGCAGCTATGCGCCAGGGCGTTATCTGGTTGACCTGTCCCTGAACGGGAAGGAGGCCGGAAAACAGATACTGGATGTGACACCACAGGACAGTAATGAACTGTGTCTGACAGAGGCATGGCTGACGAAGGCCGGGATTTACGTCAGTGCAGATTACTTTCGTGAGGGATATGACGCCACACGACAGTGCTATGTGCTGACAAAAGCCCCGTCAGTGAAGGTGGATTTTGATGTTTCCACCCAGAGTCTGGCGCTGTCCATTCCCCAGAAGGGGCTGGTGAAGATGCCGGAGAACGTGGACTGGGATTACGGAACCAGTGCATTTCGCGTGAACTATAACGCGAACGCCAACACCGGTCGCAATAACACCTCGGCCTTTGGTTCTGCGGACCTGAAAGCCAATATCGGGCACTGGGTGGTGAGCTCTTCGGCCACGGCCAGCGCGGGTGACAGCGGAGAAAGCTCCGCCACGATAAATATGTTTACAGCAAGCCGTGCCATTCGTCTGTTAAGCGCAGACCTTCTGGTCGGGAAGACGTCCACCGGTGACAGCATGCTGGGCAGCACGGGAACGTACGGGGTGTCACTGAGCCGGAACAACAGCATGAAGCCGGGCAACCTGGGGTACACCCCGGTGTTCAGCGGCATTGCGAACGGGCCGTCGAGGGTAACCCTGACACAGAACGGGCGCTTGCTGTATTCAGAAATGGTGCCTGCCGGGCCGTTCTCCATCACAGATGTACCGTTGTACACCAGTGGGGATGTGACCATGAAGGTTACCGGTGAGGACGGGCGTGAGCAGACCCAGGTCTTTCCGCTGGCGGTGATGAATGGTCAGCTGAGTCCGGGAGAGCATGAGTTTAACCTGGCTGCAGGTCTGCCTGACGATGACAGTGATATGGATGGTGCGGTGTTTGCAGCGTCATACGGTTATGGTCTGGAGAATCTGACACTGCGTACGGGGCTGGTATTTAACCAGGACTGGAAAGGTGCCAGTGCCGGTATGGTGGTGGGGCTTGGCTGGCTGGGGGCTGTGTCAGTTGATGGGGCATATGCATCAGCGAAATATCGCGATGGCAGCCACAGCGGTAACAAGGTGCAACTGGCCTGGAGCAAACAACTGGAAACCACCAACACGGGTCTGCGCCTGAGCTGGTCACGACGAAGTGAAGAATACGAAGACATGTCTTCCTTTAATCCGTCGGAAGTGTACAGCCAGGTGAACCAGGGGCGCCGGGTGAAGGATGAGTGGAGTGCCGGTATCAGTCAGCCTGTGGGTGGACTGTTCAGTCTGTCACTATCCGGCTGGCAGCGGAGTTATTACCCGGCCTCTGCAATCAGTGCTCACCGCCAGCAAAAGGACAGCGGTAAGGAGAGAGGGGTGACCGGCACGCTGAGCACGCAGATTGAAGGTGTTGGCGTGAACCTTAGCTGGACCGGTTCGCGGAATGCGGAAGGTGAAAATAACTGGTCAGCATCCGCTTCTGTTTCGGTGCCGTTCATGTTGCTTGACCGTCGTTACAGCAGCAGCACTTCGGTGAGCACGAGTAAAGACGGTGGCACAGGCTTCAGTACGGGGCTTTCCGGCTCGCTGAATGACCGCTTCAGCTATGGTTTTGGTGGTGGTCGTGACAGCGATGGCGGTACCAGCAGTTATCTGAACGCGTCGTACAGCGGTGACCGGGCTTATCTGAGTGGGGCTCTGAACCAGTCATCATCCGGAGGCACCAGTGGCTCTGTGTCAGCGAGTGGCTCTGTACTGGCAGTGCCGGCGGCGAAAGACATTATGTTCAGCCGCACGACCGGTGACACTGTGGCAGTGGTGAACGTGAAGGATACACCCGGAGTGAAGGTGACGTCCGGTGACGGACAGACAAACAGTGATGGCAACCTGGTGGTGCCGCTGAACAGCTATGACTGGAACACTGTGACGATTGATGCGGGCACGCTGCCGCTGAGCACCGAGCTGACGAACACCAGTCAGAAGGTGGTGCCGACGGACAAGGCGGTGGTCTGGATGCCATTTGATGCCCTGAAAGTTAAGCGTTACCTGCTGCAGGTGAAGCAGCGTAACGGTGAGTTTGTGCCGGGGGGAACCTGGGCACGTGACAGCAAGAACACGCCGCTGGGCTTTGTGGCCAACAATGGTGTGCTGATGATTAACACGGTGGATGCGCCGGGTGATATCACCCTGGGGCAGTGCCGGATACCTGCGGCGAAACTGCAGGATACTGAGAAACTACAGGAGATTACGTGTGAGTAAGCGTAACGCAGTAACGACGTTTTTCACCAACCGGGTGACGAAAGCGCTGGGGATGACACTGGCGCTGATGATGACCTGTCAGAGTGCGATGGCTTCCCTGGCGGCAGACCAGACCCGCTATATCTTTCGCGGTGACAAGGATGCGCTGACCATCACGGTCACCAACAATGATAAGGCGCGCACCTTTGGTGGTCAGGCCTGGGTGGACAATATCGTGGAGAAGGACACCCGTCCGACCTTTGTGGTTACGCCGTCCTTCTTCAAGGTGAAGCCGAATGGTCAGCAGACGCTGCGTATCATCATGGCCTCGGACCATCTGCCGAAGGATAAAGAGTCGGTGTACTGGCTGAACCTGCAGGATATTCCGCCGGCTCTGGAGGGCAGCGGTATTGCAGTGGCGCTGCGCACGAAGCTGAAGCTGTTCTATCGTCCGAAGGCCCTGCTGGAGGGGCGCAAGGGGGCTGAAGAGGGCATCAGCCTGCAGAGCCGCCCGGATGGCAGGACCATGCTGGTGAACACCACGCCGTACATTTTTGCGATTGGCAGCCTGCTGGACGGAAACGGGAAGAAAATTGCCACGGATAACGAGACGGCACAGAAACTGCTGATGTTCATGCCGGGTGATGAAGTACAGGTGAAAAGCAATGTTGCGAAGGTGGATTCCCTGAATGACTGGGGCACGCTGCAGGTCTGGACCATTAACCAGAAAAAGACTGCAGCCCCTTCCGGGCAGAAGACATCTGATTCGCCGGTTAATCCGTCTGATAAGGCAGATAAAAAATAATCGCCCTCCGGAACACGGAACAGAGGGGTAATAAATGAAGAAAACAATGATGGCAGTCGCCCTGGCCCTGAGTGCACTCAGTATTCAGTCAGCACTGGCCGCTGAATACAGCGAGAAAACGCAGTATCTGGGGGTGGTGAACGGTCAGGTGTCAGGTAACAGTGTGGTGAAGGTGACCCGCACACCGACAGACCCGGTGCTGTACCGCTCAGGCAGTAACAGCCCGTTGCCTGCAGAGCTGATAATCCGGCATGCAGAAAGCCGCCCGGCTTCCGGCGGACTGGCAAACATCACGGTGAAACAGACTCTGCCGGATAACGGGGAAGCCCGCATCACTCTGAAGACGGCCCTGATGGTTGACGGAAAGAGAGTGGCACTCAGTGCCAGACAGCAGGGTGAGGATGTGGTGATAACCGTACCTGAGGCACAGAAGCTGGTTGAGTTAAGAACGGATGCACCGGCAGAGCTGGAAGTCCCGGTCAGTTACCGGGGAAATCTGCAGATAGCGCTGCAGGTGGAAGACTGAGAATTCATCTCCGACGACAAATGCAATACATCCGTGACTCCGGAATGAGTCAGATTGGTAAAGGGATTTACCGTCTTTTTAAACGGGAATAACGTAAAGCTATTCTGAGTTAAACACTGTGTTTAATGAAATGCGGTTATTTAAATGAATCCGCAGGGGATAGTTTTGCGGTAATTCCGGAAAAAATAAGGATTACCGATTTCAGTTTATTATTTATGAAATATCAAGGAATTTATTTTATGAAAAAAACTCTGATTGCACTGGCTGTGGCTGCCTCTGCTGCAGTATCCGGCTCTGCTATAGCTGGTCTGGGTAACTTTGACGCTGGTAATACTCATGGTGAAATCAAATTTGCCGGTATTATCACTAAGCCATCCGTTGAAAATGTGTGGGTTTGGGCTATTGGTGAGGGATACGATAACTATTCACATAGAACAAATGATTTAACTGAGGCTGGCACTGCATTAACTGTTACGGCTGTAGATAATATGCCTCTCCTGGTGGGTAAAACCAATAATGCCTTTCAGGGAGCGCGGAATATGGCTCCTCAGGTTGCATTCAGTGACTTTAAAGGAAGGATTACACCTGTGTGGAATACTTCTGTTGATGACGGTTCAGGTACTATGAAACTGGCGGTTCGTGATGATCAGCAACGGGAAATTGGTGCAATGACCCTGAATGTTAAAGCAGTTGCCGTCATGAGTGCTGGGAACCTGGACGGTGATCCGGTGATACAAACGGACCGTCTCTGGGTAGAGGACCCAAGTTATGCGTTTTATAATGCTGCTTCCAGCAAAGTCAAAACAAAGACAGTTGCCAATAATATATTGAGTTCCTTTGGTGCTCCGGTTATTAGTGATTTACTGGCTCAGGTAAGAGCGTTTAGTTCAAATATGTCGGGGGCGACAGGTGGCGATAATGAGATACTGCGCAGTAATGCTACCAGATTTGATTCGTCGACTGACGCTTATGCTAGTTCTTACGCATTAGGTATTCCTGTCGGTAACACTTTTAAAATTAAATTCAACAGAATGATTAACGCTGACACCCAGTGGGAAGCTCCGTTGGGCATTCAGATTACCTATAGTTAATTGATATTGGTTATCTCTCCCGTTACGGGAGAGATAACCATGGTGATGAGACAATGCGTCATTATAAGTATTTTCTTCACGCCCTGCTTTTTATACCTCTGTTCTGTTCTGTTGCACTTCATGCCAATATTCTTGATGGTGGCGAAATTCAGTTTAATGGTTTTGTTACTGACGAAGCCCCCAAATGGACCTGGCAAATCAGTTCACCGGATCAGACCTGGGCAGTGGATACTGCAGATGCGCGTGCAGAGAACGGACAACTGGTTTTTAATTTGCGTGACAAAGGGCTCCTGCCGTTTCTGGAGGGACATCTGCATGAGGTGGCTGAGCGTGGTGGTCCCGGATTCACACCATTTATTACCTTCAGCAGTAACGGACAGCCTTTCGCCGTAAAGGAAGGCAGTGGCACTACGGCGCAACGCTTTCGCGCCTCTGTCCCGGTGCGTGACCCGGAGACGGGAAACGTGTCGGGACAGCTTTCTTTCACCCTGAATCAGGGAATGGCCGTCAGTGCCGGTGCACAGGAAGAGGGGGCGACAGTGCCGGCAGGGATGTCGCTGGTCGGCGGACAGAGCGTGACGGATGTACAGTCAGGAACGCTGCCACAGGGGCTGAAAGCCCGACTCTCTTCTCTGTTACTGATGAATCAGAATTTTGGCAATGGCATGAATGCGGTGGATAACGGACAGGTTATCAGTCAGGGGGTGCTGGCTGACGGTCGGGTGATGAATCTGGCTGCGGCATATGCCTCTGTAGTGTCGGATTTTGAACTGCGGTTGCCGGCGGAGGGTACACCTGCAGCATGGCAGGCAGGGCTGAATGTGACGGTCACGGTACAGTGATGGTTGCAGGGATATAAGGAGAGAAGAGAAGTGAAAAAGGTGACGTTGTTTCTGTTTGCTGCCAGCCTCCTGCCTTCCTGTGTACTGGCCTGGAACACGCCGGGAGAAGATTTCAGCGGAGAACTTAAGCTGGAAGGCCCGGTGACCAGCACCCGTAACCCGTGGGTATGGAAAGTCGGACAGGGAAATGAAAGTCTGGAGGTTAAACAGAGCCGCGGTGTTCGTGACGGTGAGCAGGCAATTCCGGTCGCACTGCCGGCGATGACCGTTTTACTGGGAAAAACCACCCTGACCACACCGGCAGGACGTGAGGGGCTTTCTCCCCGTGTCAGTTACGGAAAGGGTACTGAGGGATTTTCGCTTGAATGGACAGCACCAGGCGTGGCGGAGGTGACGCTGCCTGTCACCGGAGATAATAACGTCCGGGCAGGCACATTTGTTTTCAGAATGCAGGCTGCGGGGGTGTTGCGCCATGTGAAGGACGGGCAGTCGGTGTATGCCGGCGTGTATGACGACCTGAATGTGAATGGCCTGCCTGGTGAAAGCGCAGCCATGAAGACTTCTGATATTCCGGGTGTTCTGCAGAAGATGTTCAGTGGCGAAGGCCCCGGCTGGCTGCAGGCAATGACCGTCAGTGGTTATTCAGGTGTGAGTCATTTCAGTGATGCCTCCCTGCGTCAGGTTGAAGGTGCGTATGGTGCACAGACTGTGGCAGGCAGTGGTGAATTACGTCTGAACGGCATGATGCCGGAACGCTGGCGGGTGTCACTGCCGGTAAGTATTGAGTACCAGTAAGCAGGAGGACGGTCCGGTGCTGAATATTATTCATCGTCTGAAGTCCGGTATGTTTCCGGCTCTGTTTTTTCTGACTTCAGCCAGTGTGCTGGCGCAACCCCTGACTATTCCGCCGGGCCACTGGCAGGAGGGAATGGCTGTGGGCGTGACGGAATTCAGCGGCACGCTGTATGTTCCTGAAGTTTCCTGGCAGTGGCAGCCCCGCGCTGTGCGGATGAGCTCTCCTGATGCAGTGCAGGCTGGCCTGGCAGCGGGTAAAAGCGGCATGGTCAGTGAAAGCCGGAGAGGGCAGGATTTTTATATTCTTGGCGGACATACCACATCACTGACAACTGCCCGTCCGGGGCTGCAGCCGTCGGTGACATTACTTCAGGTGGCGCCATCATCTCCCCGTATTGCGGCCCGGGGAGAACTCGCCCGGGGACAGGTGCGTTACGGGGAAATCACGTTCACGATGCGCCATCTTCTGGCATGGCAGGACAATATTACTGGTGGTCAGGGCTGGAGCGTGGTCAGCGGAGAGGTGACGCCGGAGGCCGAAAAACAGGTGAAACGTCAGTTATGGCAGGTGAACGGCTATGAATGGACCCCGGACTATGCCGGGTTAACCGCGCGTCCTGATGCGTTTATTTCAGGAGCTGAGTCGCTGTTGTCACAGGAGAATGGCAGACAGCATATTGCCGGTGTCTGGGTGACATCCCTGAGTGATGTGCGGGTGAATTTCCCCGGCGCTGAGGAGCCGGTAAAACGCTGGCAGGGTAATCTGACGCCGGTGGTGGTGTACTTCTGATGGCCCGGCAACGAAAAGTGTTAATACCGATGTGGTGGGTGGTTGGTGTCTGTGTGGCAGCAGCCTGTATGACATGTCTGGTACTGACACTGGTGATGTTCTGTGCGGTACTGATGTGGTGAAGGTCGTAAGTGTGAGGCAAAAAATCCTTCTGACCGGAACCTGCTGGTATGAGCTGACAGGGCTGTGGCACCTGTTGTCCGCACAGGGCCACAACGTTTACCGTGTACCTCCGGGGTATCCCTGTGCCCGGCATGGCTGGGACCTGATTATTGTGGCGCTGAGTGCAGAGCCTGTTACGGGCTGGGGGCGTCATCTGTCCTGGATACGTGAACTGAGGGTAGAAATGTCCGGTGAAATGCTGGTTCTGGTACCGGAGAGGCTGGAAATGCTGAAGGTGTTGCGAAATATCTGCCCGGTGTACAGCGGATGCATGCCGCTGTCGTGCCTGGAAAGAACTGTCCGCATGGCACTGAACAGAAAGACAGCCCGTACCGGTAAATTTCGCCTGACGTCCGGACAACGACAGGCACTGAAACGCCTTTCTGAGAGAGGAAGAGACCGTCCCCTGAATCTGAAACAGAGTGAACGGGGGCTGTACTGGCATTATGCCCGGCTGGCAGAGAATGTGGGCGTCAGGGATTTCAGGATGCTGTTGATGACCGGGCTGGACCGGGAGGTTCATAAAATGGAAGACCGACAGTATGGACAGTGATTTTGTATCCGCAGACAGGCTGATGCGTGCGCTCATTAACGGGGAGTTTGAACCGTATCTCCAGCCGGTGGTTTCTGCATCAGACTTTACTGTGTCCGGTGCAGAGCTTCTGGTTCGCTGGCACATGCCTGCAGGCGAAATCATTCCGCCGGCATATTTCATTAACCGGGTGGAATCTGCCGGTCTGTTGTTGCCTCTGACGGAAAAAATCCTGAACCGTGCGGTGGCCGGACTTTCTGAGATTAAAGCCATGCTGCCGCGTGACTTCCGGCTTGCCGTGAACGTGACGCCGGCCCTGCTGGCTGAGCGTGAGTTCACTCTCAGTGACAGTGCTGACCACTGGACGCAGGTTGTGGACAACAGTGATGCAGACGGCGGTGCATGGGCCATGACAGGGTACAGCTATGGTGGATATGACGACTTCAGCCTGAACCAGAGCTGACTGAATGTTGGATTCCGCCAGTCTGCTACCGGTAATGCCTGGTGGGGGATGGGGGTAGAGTTTTACCGGGGGCACAGCAGCACAGATGACTACCGGGATGATTTCAGCCTGTGGGGAGTGCATGTTCTGGCGGGCAAATCCTTTGCCGGTGGTCTGTTTGTGGATGGTATGACCGGATACCGGGAGCTGTCTGAAGATTACACTATTCAGGGAGAGCTGAGTGACCTGTCCGGCAGGGCAAAAAGCCATATCCTGACAGCGGGTATCCGTGGTGGGTGGAAGATGCATGCAGCCCCCCTTGATATGTCGATAACACCGACTGTTTCACTGAACGGTGCCCGGGTGGACGGAAATCGTCTGCAGGGCCGGGAGCGGAGCGTGGAGCTTCATGATGGCGACGCCCTGTGGCTGAAGGCCGGGGTTGAGGCAGAAAAAGTCTCCGGAAATATGACGCTGAAGGCAGGTATCTGGCGGAATATCACGCTGAACGATATGCCGGGAATGACCCAGCGTGATGACTGGAAAGCCCGTCACTATGATGCAGAGAAGGCTGACCGCTATACCGTTTCGTTTGGTATCAACGGAAAGCTGACTGAGAAACTGTCAGTGCAGGCAAAAGTAAACAGCAGTTTTGATGGTTACTTTAAGACGGATGCGGAAGGAATACTGGGTATCCGGTATGACTTCTGATAATAACTGTTATCACTGATGTTTTCTTCTGAAGGGGCCTGTCAGGCCCCTTCAGGTAGTCTGTCATGTTCTGACCGGATTGCAGGGTGCGGACGATTCCTGTGCTTTGGTGGTTACTGAGAAAGCGTAAATGTGAAAAGTTGCCAGGATAAAGCGTGGGACGCGTACAGCTGGCGTTATGTAATGCATTGAATCTCAAGGATAAACAAATTAAAATTTTCGTTTAAACGTTGAGGTGGTATCTGAAAGGGTCAAAAAATGAAAAAGATGAGTTCAGTAATAATTCTTTGCATGTCTGTTTTTATCCTGCAGGGATGTAGTGATGCTAAACATCTGAAGAAAGCATCAGTAATAAATACTAATACTAATACTAATACTGATATTGATATTCAGGGTGTGGATTCAGAACAGTATCAGTATCTGAAGCAATGTGTAAAAAACGCAAGCGCACTGGCTAATCTTAATGAGAGATACAAAACAACGCTGAAAGAGATGCATTTCCTCATTAATGAGGCAAAATCTTACGCTGCAAGTAACGTATCCGGGAATGTACAGAAGACAATTACGCCGTTATTTGAATATAAAATAAACTACAAATGTAACGATATTGAACAGCTTCTTATTGAAGAATACAACAGGAAAATCCAGGCCACTCCGGTTAAGGCACAATGATGAAAGGCAATAAAATCAGTTTTTTTTTTGCTTTTATTGTTTTTGCTCCCCTCTTTTACCGGAGCTGCGGAACATCAGGATGATTTTTTATCTGACATATTAAAGTTAGATATCAGTGATTCGGTGGCACAGTCGTCGTCTCCCCCTCCGGTTCAGAAAAAACAGCGTGAGAAGACACCCAAAAAGCAGAAAAAAACGGCGGACATAACGGATAAAAGCAAAAAAGGCACGGAGCTGTCGGAGCTGACCGCACAGATTACTGCTCTTCGTCAGCAGAATGCAAAATTGCAGGAGAGTCAGAAAGGCTCAGCCGATGCGTTAGCTAAAAAAGGCACGGAGCTGTCGGAGCTGACCGCACAGATTACTGCTCTCCGTCAGCAGAATGATAAACCGTTAGATAAAAAGAAACCCGGAGAAATGCTGTCCTATTCGTTAGGAACATACTATTTGCAAAAGGCCATGATGGATTCGAAGGAACTGGAAATCAATGGACTTCAGATATCGGAAAAAACCTTAACTCAGGGCTTTAATGATGCCTCTAATAAAAAACTGAAGCTTTCTGAAAAAGAAATCAGTGATGCATTGTCCTCAGTGAACAGAACTGTTCAGCGTAATACCAGGAAAACTGAAAGCCTGTTAAGGGAAAAGATTGGTAATAAACATTACAGAAAGATTCAGCCAGGTGTTTATCTGGTGGTAAATGAAAAAGGAAAAGGGAAATATGCAGATACGGATGCGGTAAGATTTAATATGTTTGAGAAAAAACTTGACGGGACACCTGTCAAAAATACCATGAATGCATCTGTTTTATACAAAAAAGCAGATCCGTTAATGAGAAAGCTTGTTAACGCGGGTTTGAAAGGTGGGCGGGTGACAATATACGGGAAAGCGTTATATATATACAAAGTGCTGCCAAAAGATATAAGCGGAGATGAAATAGTATCAATAACGTTTTCCTTTAAATGAATGCCGGGAGCATGAAAGCAAGAAAATCTGCCTGGCAATACAAATTTCTCCGGCAGCTTACGGTATAACCCGGGCAGGGCGGGATACACCGCAGTGAGCACTGTTAAAACGATGACGTTGGGACTGTATCGTACAGGAACCGTCCGCGGACGGTTCCTGTATATAAATTTAGGTGGCTGTTAAAAACGCCAGCTCAAACCGGCATTGAGCCGTAAGCGCCTCATCTGAACCGTCTGGTCTGTTTCCTCCGGCTCCACAAAAATAATGTCCATCATTTTTAATGGACACTATCGTATGGAATACCGGACCTGGATCACTGAAGCTTTACGTCTTCACTTTGAAGAACATTTACCACGGATTGTGGCCGGACGTCGCCTGGGCGTACCAAAATCAACTGTTTGTGGTATGTTCGTGCGCTTCCGCAAAGCTGGCCTTTCATGGCCTCTGCCCGCAGGTATGTCGGAGCGGGAACCTGATGCCCGTCTTTACGGGAATGCCTCCACAGTACCTGTCGTACTTACTGAAAGCACCGTTATGTCCGAAGTCCCGGTGGTAAAAAAACGTCCCCGGCGGCCTAATTTTCCTTATGAGTTTAAAATCGCCTTAGTGGAGCAGTCACTGCAGCCCGGAGCCTGTGTGGCGCAGATCGCCCGTGAAAACGGAATCAACGATAACCTGCTCTTCAACTGGCGCCATCAATACCGGAAAGGTGGCCTGCAGCCTTCCGGAAAAAATATGCCGGCACTGATTCCCGTGACGTTAACGCCGGAGCCGGATAATAAAATCCCGGCCCCCG
>NZ_VCDZ01000033.1:0-30602 GCF_005845405.1 Escherichia sp. E4930
CCGGCCTGAGGGCCGCGGATCTGAACACACCAGCCGTTGGTGACAAAACTGCGCACCATGTTGGCGGCAAAAGCAAAAGACGCGTTCGTCCAGAGATATTTATGGTGATCCGGTCCTTTCACCTCTTCAACATAGTTAAAGCTGCGGACAGGTACGGTATCAGGGCCATACGGCAGGCGTCCCAGAACACGTGGCATCACCAGGCCAATATAACGGGCATCGTCCGTCTCACGGAAAGCGTTCCACTTAATGTACTCGGCACGCTCAAAGTGGTTGCCAATATCCTTGATGGCAGCCACCTCTTCCATGGTTTCTTTCTGGAAGAAAGCCGGGCCAACAGAACCAATAAACGGCATATGTGCGGATGCTGCCACCCGGGAAATATTTTTCAGCAGCGCCACGTCCTGTGCAGATGCATCAAATTCCCAGGCCGAAACCAGGGCAGCAATGGGCTCACCACCCGGCGTGTCATACTCAGCCACATAGGTCTGCAGGTAAAGGCCACTCTGAATAATTTCCGGCGCATCCTCAAAATCCTGACGCAAATCGTCTTTGGACAGATCCAGCAGCTCAATTTTCACATTACGGCGGAAGTCCGTTTTATCCACCAGAGACTTCACGCCCCGCCACAGGGACTCCACTTTCTGAAATTCCGGATGATGAAGCACGGCATCCAGCTGACGGCTGATCTGATAATCAAGCTCCGCAATATGATGGTCAATCAGCGCCTTATCGAGTTTTTCCACCTGCGTACCGGCTTTTGCCAGACACTCCATAAACACCTGCATCCCTGCCGTCAGGCGTTCATCTGCAGACGCTTCTGACATGGCCTGTGGATCCTGCCAGATATCCAGTGCACTCAGGGCAGATACCGGACTCAGGTTAATTTTTTCAAACAGGGAAGCATATACGCTGTCACCGGCATGCGTTTCAGATACCACACTCTCTGCGACGTTCTTTTCTTTCTGTACAGACATCAGCATTTTCTCTCGTAATCCGTTAAATCACGCCTTTTCCGGCACCAGTGCACGCAGTTCATCACGCAGCGTCTGACTCAGTGCCGGGTCACGCAGAATTTTTTCCAGCTCTTTACGGAAAGTCACGTTATCCAGCAGATTGGCTTTCAGGTCCCGCAGAAGGCTGCGCATGGCCAGCATGGCTTTAAGACGGGGGATCTGTCGGGCGACCTGCTCTGGCGTGAAATCGTTCATATTGCGGAAAGTCAGGCTGATGCTCTCTTCAGAGCCATCACCGGCAAGCGTGTTCTCCACATTCAGGCGCACGGACGGAGAGATATCCGCCAGAACATCATTAAAATTGTTTTTATTAATATCCGTTTTTACACGCTCCGATAGTGGACGCTCTTCCTGTCCGTTACTGAAATCACCGGCAACCAGCAGTTTGAGCGGAAGCTCCACTTTCTTCTGCCCACCACCTGTATGTAGGTCTAATTTCAGATTTACCCTTGCTTTCGGGATTTCATTCTGAAATGAACTGCTCATGACTCTCTCCTGTGAAGCCTGCATCTCAGGGGTTCCATCACCGCAGATGCCTCCCCTTGTGCACTGATTTAATTTTGATCATTATAGGACGAAGATCTGTAAAATCTCAATATTGCAGACATATCGATCGATATAACTCAAATATGCAGATCTTTGTTCTGTTTGATATCGCAAAACCAGCATATTGCAAAACTTATAACCATGATTAATGAAAAACCGCAGGAAATTATTCCAGTGAATGCTTTTAATACAGCCAGTTATGTCAGAAAAGTTCATTTTTTGATTCTGGTCATAGAAAATCACGATGAGCAACGATTCAGCATCATTGAAGTGATTTCTGGAAAACGGGAAGGATATGAAGGAAGAGCACAACAAAATGCAATGAAAGAAGGAGTGAGGGAATTTTTAGTAAAAACAGAAGATTAACAAAACACATCAGGAGGCAGAGACTCCTGATTCAGCAATATCACATGAAATTTTAGTTAACTGCTACCGTTCTGAAATCTATGTCAGAAGATATTCCATTACCGAAAATCAATCAGCGATACAGAGATGATCATGGTGCGCTTGTCACCGTGACCAGTGTTGAGGAAACCCGGGTGGTGTTTATGCGGGACGGCTATCCGCATCCCTGCATGCGGCCGATGTACAACTTTCTGGGAAAATTCAAACCCGAACCCCGGGAAGAAACAGAATAAAACGAAATCCCTGCCGGCAATCACACTGCCTGATGGCAGCATAATCCACTTATTAATTCTCATCCCCGGAGACAAGCCCAGAAAACCACTCCGGGTGTTCACTGTATGCCGTGTTCAGCGCATCCCAGGAAACGTTTATATAAAAGCTGTCCTGCAATTTCCGGGTAACCACCTCTGCCAGGTGGTTCCGGTTATCCGCCAGGCCGGCATAACCTCTCTCTGCCAGCCACTCATTCAGTTCATGTTCCAGAGACAGATTGATAATATCGTAATCGGACCTTGCCATTCCCGTTTCCTTAGCACATGTTTTCAGGCACGGGGATAAAGTATAAAGAATGTCGTACTGCTGCTGCCAGAGCAATATTCCCCCTGATGGTCGTATCAGAGATGGTATGCCGGTATTTTGCGGGTTGTTCCCGTCAGGTTATCGTACACCTCCACGGTTGTGGTCACCACCGGCATTCCGGCCTTTCTCAGCCTCAGAACATCAGCCGCAATACGCTGACTGCCAGACCAGAACAGACCGTCCAGTGCAGTCACCAGTAAACCCGCCTCCAGTGCATACTTCAGCCGTTCACGGGGCGCTTTCACTTCCCGGGCAACCTGCTGATATGGCAATGATGTGTTTTCATTCCCAACCACGCGACGAATACGGTGAGACAGATGATACCGGAATGTATCCGGCACACCAGAAAGGCTGGCCTTCAGGCTGTACACGCAGCCAAACCGTTTATCGTTAAACACCACATTTTTCTGGCTGATGCCCCATTCTTCACGCAGCGCGGCAATCAGTTGTGGTGTACGAGTAAGCAACAAGCGAAAAGGCAGTTCAAAACTGGTGACGTAATCCACATTCAACAATGCAATACGCAGTCGTTCTTCTGGCCCGGCCTCTGTCTGCCGGCACTCCTCCAGAACATCCAGCCACTGCCGGCGAAGACGGGGGGATTCATTCAGCTCTGTAAAACTGTATTTATCCGCCAGATAATCAATTCGTGTACGCATACTGAAAAGAATTCCGTATAAAAAATCAGCTGGCGAAACTTTATCAATCGCTGATGAACAGGGAAAGCATAAATCGCCCAGTCAGATACTCCTGTCTGCTTCTGCACTGCCATATATATTCGTTAATCGCTCACTGTTGCCACATATTTCATACAGCCATGTGTTCCCATCACCGTACCGTATACGTGAACGAAAACAACATTTTTTGTTCCGGAAACTTCGTAAAACAGCGTTATTCCATATGGGTACTTAAAGCAACACTTATTAATTATAACGATAACAAAAATCTGTTTTTTCCGTTGTTACTGTTAACACTTCTGCGTTAGCGTAAAAAAGAAACGTTATTTTCTCAATATATCCTTCACTGACAGGTAATGGAGTATGTGATGGCGGTTAAAATCACGCCTGAAGAGTTCAGTATGTTAATCCGGCGACTGAGCACGCAATAGCGCGTCCTGGCGCCTTCTGCCGAGTTTCGCGGCGGGCGTTTTGCTGATACGGACAACATCATTTATCAGCAAATCCGGGGATGGGATGACCTGGTCTGGCAGGAGAAATCCCACATGTCACCCAGTACGGTTATTTCACCAATAACAGAGACGCTCTTTTATTTTAATAAAGACACTATCCAGATTGCGGAGACGGATACCACACCAGTACTGATATTTGCCCGCGCCTGTGACATTAATGCCATGTCGCGGCTGGATTATATGTATTTATCAAACGGGAATAATTCTGATTACAGTTATCAGCGACTGCGCGACCATATTCGCTTTGTGCTGATTGAGTGTCCGCAAAGTTTTGAAAACTGCTTCTGTGTCTCCATGGGAAGCAACAAAACCGATAATTACAGTGCAGCAATGCGTTTCAGTAACGACGGTGCCAGTGTTTTTATCAGGGATGCTTTTTTTGAAGAAGCCTTACAGGGAATGGGACAGAGCACGGAATATGAGCCTGTCTTCGTCAGCGAAAACCCGGAGCAGGTTACCCTCCCTGAAAAAATCTGTCAGTCCCCCCAAAGGGTTCGCGACATTATTATCAATCATCCGCTCTGGGATGAGTACAACAGCCGCTGTATTGGATGCGGGCGCTGCACAACCGGGTGTCCGACCTGTACCTGCTACAGCGTTTTTGATGTGGCTTATGACGAAAATCCTCAGCGCGGCGAACGCCGTCGCCAGTGGGCCAGCTGTATGGTGCCGGGCTTCAGCGATATGGCCGGCGGACACCGTTTTCGCCAGTCTGCGGGGGAACGTTTACGTTACCGTGCACTTCATAAAGTCAATGATTACAAAGCCCGCAATGGTACTGAGCATATGTGCGTGGGCTGCGGACGCTGCGATGACCGTTGTCCTCAGTACATTAAATTCTCACGTATTATCAATAAAATGACTGCCGCTGTCCGGCAGGCACTCTCCGGGGAGGCATAACCTGTGTCAACGTGTTCCTGTCACGATAAAGAAAAGCACAGCCTGTTGCCTGCTGCATACCGCATTATTTCCATCACCCATCATACACCACAGGAGTGGAATTTCCGTGTGGAAATCGATTTTCCGGCCCGCTGGGGACAGTTTGTCGAAGTCTCCCTGCCATGCGTCGGGGAGGCGCCCATTTCTGTTTCTGACTGCGGAGAGGGCTGGATAGACCTGCTTATCCGCAATGTCGGCAAAGTGACCGGCGCGCTTTTTACCCTCCGTGAAGGCGACAGGGTATGGCTTCGTGGCTGCTATGGTAACGGCTACCCTGTCGATGCCTTCCGCCACAAATCTCTGGTGGTCATTGCCGGCGGTACCGGCGTTGCGCCGGTCAAGGGGCTGATGCGCTATTTCGTCGAAAACCCACAGGAAATCAACCGGCTTGACATGATTTTCGGTTACAGAAACCGGGACTGTGTGCTGTACAGGCAGGAGATGGCGAACTGGCACCGGCACCACAATCTCATTCTGACCCTGGATGAAGGCGAGGCGGATGAACGTTACCGTACCGGGCGGGTCACTGACCATCTGGCAGCACTGACATTTGAAGATGTCAGCACCATGCAGGCGATTGTTGTTGGTCCTCCCGTGATGATTAAATTCACCGTACAGATGTTGCTGGAAAAAGGGCTGCAGCCGGAACAAATCTGGGTGGATTATGAACGCCGGATGGCCTGTGCGGTGGGGAAATGCGGTCACTGCCGCATGGGGGATGTCTATGTCTGCGTCGATGGTCCGGTTTTCAACTATGCCGTAGCCCGTCAGTTTGCAGACTGAGGAAAAAATGATGAGTGTGGATATTGATATCATTAAGGCCCGGGCAAACAACGAATATCGTCTTTCGAAAGTCCGTGGTGAGGCCATGATAAGCGTACGTATACCCGGCGGCATTCTGCCCGCGCACCTGCTGACGGTGGCACGCGAGATTGCGGAAACCTGGGGTAACGGTCAGATCCATCTGACCACCCGCCAGAAACTGGCCATGCCGGGTATTCGTTACGAAGATATCGACAAAGTGAATGCCGCACTGGAGCCTTTCATTCGCGAAATTGAAATGGAGCTGTGTGATGTTCAGGTTGATGATCCGAAAGCCGGATACCTGGCAATTGGCGGACGCAACATTGTCGCCTGCCAGGGTAACCGGATTTGCCAGAAAGCCAATACCGACACCACAGGTTTATCCCGGCGGCTGGAAAAGCTGATTTATCCCAGCGCCTATCACCTGAAAACCGTCATTGCCGGGTGTCCGAATGACTGTGCCAAAGCCTCCATGTCAGACTTTGGCATTATTGGTGTGGCCAGAATGCGTTTTACGGCAGAACGTTGCATCGGATGTGGCGCCTGTGTGAAAGCCTGTGCGCACCACGCCGTGGGGTGCCTGTCATTAAAGAATGGAAAAGCCACAAAGGAAGAGTCGCTCTGTATCGGATGCGGAGAATGTGTTCTGGCGTGTCCCACCCTCGCCTGGCAGCGTCAGCCACAGGAGTTCTGGCAGGTTCGCTTGGGAGGAAGAACCGGTAAAAAAACGCCACGGGCAGGGAAAGTTTTCCTGAACCTGGTTACAGAGGATGTCATCAGGCAGGTCATATCAAACCTGTTCGAATTTGAAAAAGAAATGCTGGGAGGTAAACCGGTTTACCTCCATATGGGGCACCTTATCGATAAAGGCGGTTATCTGCGCTTCAAAGAGCGTGTACTACGCGACGTACAGCTAAACCCTGAAGCCATGGTCGCCGAACGTATTTACTGGGCAGAAGATGAATCCGTTGCCCGTATTCACCTTCTGCCCACCAGGCATTAATTCCTTCCGGGCTACAACATTCTGAATGCTGTAGCCCGTTTGTATGATTATCCGGGAAAACAGAAAGAGCGGAACACAAAGTCTTACTGTCCGGGCAGCACTTCGTCAACCGGTGCACTTTGTCTGATGGGATGGTTTTGCAAAATTACGTCCGGGAGGGATTGCGTATTACCGTGAAGGAGATCGGTGAGTAACATCGATGGAGATCGGTTCGTGTCACTTTCACAGAACCGTTTTTAAATTACCTTCACTGATCTCCTTCGGTCAACGGAGATTGTATTTTCCGCATTGATTCTCCTTTAAGTTCGATCTTGATACTGCCATGAACCAGTCGATCTAGGATGGCATCCGCATGTGTGGAGTCTCCGATCATTTTGTACCAGTTTTCCACCGGCAACTGGCTCACTACGATGATTGAGCCTCGTTGGTACATCAGATCCACTATTTCCAGCAGGTCGCTACGCTGTTCTGATGAGAGAGGTTCCAGCCCCCAGTCATCCAGAAGCAGCAGATCGCTATTATTCAGCCTGGTCAAAAGTTTGCTGTATCTTCCATCAGCATGCCCCTGATAGCACTGTTCCATCAGCGCTTTAAGGCGATAATAGTAGACCTTGTATCCCTGTCGGCAGGCATTATGACCAAGTGCACATGCCAGGAACGTTTTACCGCTGCCGGTGGCCCCGGTCAGTAAAATATTTTGTTTCAGGGTTAACCAGTTTCCCTGACTGAGTGAACGGATGAGGGCCCTGTCCAGCCCTCTATTGTTACGATAATCCAGCTTTGATAACTCAGCATTAAGTCTGAACCGTGCATGTTTGATCAGACGCTCTGCCTTCCTGTTTTCACGGCAGGTTAGTTCTTCTGCTGTCAGTAATGACAGGCGTTCTTCGAAGCCCAGCTCCTGGTATGTGCCTGGCTGAGCAAGTTGCTTTTTAAGCGCATCACGGAAGCCGGTGAGTTTAAGTGCGGTCAGTTGTTCGTAAAGATGATTCATCATTGGATCCCGTATCAGTGGTAATACTCACTGCCGCGTACGTTTTCGTGTTCCATCGTGGATAACAGATCTGGTTTTGGATCCTGAACAGGTTGTTTATCCAGACCTTTTTCCAGGATCGATTTAATACCTGACAGACGCCATACCTTTGTTTTCAGAGCTCTTGCACATGCTGCATTAAGTCTGGCTTTACTGTATTTTTTATGAAGGTTCAGGAGTCCAAGACAGAAGCGATAGCTTTGTTCCGGATGTGGACGAGAGTTCAGTATATGAAGCACATAACTATGAGTTTCACTGCCTATGTGCCCCGCCCATTCCAGAAGACGCTCAGGTGTCCAGGTGGCATGCTGTCGATGAGCTTCAGGCATGTGCTCGTTGCGGGTACTGTAGCCATAAGTACGCTTGCGCGGGTGCACAGCAACCTCCTGCCCCTGATTGAAGAGTCTTACCAGTTCTCCTGAGATCCATGCTTCCAGTTGCTGGCCTAACAGCGAACATGGAACCGAGTAGTAATGTTTGTCGATTTCCACGTGGTAATCGGCATGAACTCTGACTTTCTTCACCAGGGTGTAACTGTAACTGGCTTCAGGAAGAGGCTTCAGTGCGGGTTTATCAAGCTGGATGAAGAGTTCTGCACGTGAATAACCCAACTTCTGCATTATTTTGTTATTCAGTCTTTCCAGCAACTCCCGAATGCGCTGATTAAGCGATGCAAGGCTGTAGAAGATCTCATGCCTGATTCGGGCCATGATCCAGCGTTCAACAACCTGAACGCCAACTTCAGCTTTGGCTTTATCTTTCGGTTTACGTGGCCGCGCAGGCAAAACTGCGACATTATAATGCTCAAGCATCTGCTGGTAGGTAGGGTTAACGTCAGGATCATACTTACATGCCCTGGATGTGGCGCTTTTCAGATTGTCCGGAACAACAAGTTCAGGAACGCCACCCAACCACTGGAAGCAGCGAACATGACTCATCACCCAGTCTTCAAGCTGCTGAGACCAGGTGGCCTCTGCTCATGTGTAACTTGATGCCCCGAGAACAGCTACGATGACCTGAGCAGTTCTTATTTCTCCGGTCTCAGGGTCGGTAACGCCAACGGTAGGTCCACAGTAATCAACGAAAAGTTTTTCGCCAGCTTTATGTACCTGACGCATTGATGGTGAAGTGGTTTTGAGCCATTCACGGTACATCCGGCAGTAATGGTTATAGCTGTAAAAACCGCCTGGATTACGCTCACAGTATTCTTCCCAGAGTAGCTGCAGCGTCACGCATTTATTACGCAGTTCCCGGTGTACTGTAGCCCAGTCAGGCAGAGAGTGCTTCTTCATCTTAACCTGGGTCTGAAGGAACGCATGTTTTAGTTTTGTATCATCCCATCCTGTAGGTAAGGGCCACTGCTTTATGCCAAGTTGAGCCGCCCGATTAGCATATCTGGATACAACGGAAGGGGAGATTGCAATACTACGACCAATTTGTCGATGGCTGAGTCCAACACCGTATTTAAGCCTAAGAATTTCTTTAAGTTTTCTCATAGAAATTGGAACTGTTGGCATAGGTATCCTTTACCGGAATGGCAAAAGATACAGATCAACACACCTGTGAAGTTCCAATAACATTGATGGAGATCACTGAATAACAAAATGAGTCAAAAGTGATCTCCATCGATGTTATTCAGCGATCTGTTCAAATGTTATTACCCGATCTCGATGGAAGTTATTGAGTGATCTCCTTTCATGAAAATACGCAGGGATTTTCTTTGTCGTTCACATGGCCTTTTCTGGCGCTGAATGCTTCATAAATTAAGCGTAATCCAAAACAGATAATGGCTAACGGCACACCCCATTTTACGTCAGCAGATATGAAACCGAAACTCTCCAGAAGAGACAGTATTCCGGCCATCACGATAAAAACACCTGAAAACATAAATTCATCCTTTTCTGAAAACGGGTGAATAAACATTCCGGTTATTCCCGGCGTAGCGTGCTGTAAAAAAAGTAAGCAGGTGCAGTCACGGTCCTGATGTTTAAACTCCCACATTGCGTTTTCCTGTTTAACAGGAAAAACACCTTACAGCCGTGTTGATAAAAAATGGCGCGCAAACTGCCCCCGAAGTTGGTTTACAGAATAAGAAACGATAAAAGAGAGAGCTAAACTGTTTCCTGCGAATATTTACGCACGCGCCCCGGAATGTATGCACTGTATTGTAGAACACCAGAAGAAGCATTCTGATTAAGAATGTCAATCTCATTTTAAGGATACAGAATAGCGATTTACCTTCAATAGTAATATTTGTCAATCAAGGTAAAGATAAGGCAGCTTTTCTGTTTTTTAGATAAAAGAGAAGCCTGCTGTACGGATGTACATCATTTTTTGTAAAATTAATAACAACAGTTTTTCTGTGGCTGTTTATAACCAGCAACAAAAATAGACATGGTCACACTAACGTGAGTAGGCAGGTTAACAATCGACGGTAGCTTGTATGTAATGAAACCCGATGGCTGCTATCCCCCAGAATTAGCAAAATGCGCTTATATCTCCCCTGCATGGCAGAAAGATTGATTTTCAGCAAAAATTATCTGTTTCATCTTTCATGCCAGCATTAATATTGAACTGTTGCAGGAAAAATAACGCTACATGTACAAAAAAAGCAGGTGTGATGGTTCGCTTCAGTAAGGTATTATCAACAATAATAGTCCTTATTCTGAATCGCTCTTTCAGACGTCCATGGTGACCAGAGAATGTTTTTCGAGCCACAGATGAAATCTGTGGTCAGATAAGCAAGTTCACCGGGTGTACAATCCGGAGCACAAGCACAGCGATATCTGGTAAGTTATCCCGGACAAATGCTGGTGCATAATTGATTTACAAATACAGGAAGCCAGAAAGGCAGTCTGTCATGAAGGTCGTAAGCATCATCCTGAGCTCGGGGGTAAACATTTGCGTGGCCGGGAACACATTCAGGCATGTGTATCTGGAGCCAGAATAAAGAAAACGCTGTTACTCGCTTCTCACATTCACGGTAATATGCAGCTATCGTTTTCAGGTGTTACGCCAGGCCGGGAATTCATTCCGGACACAAGTTTATTAAACGCGATTGTCCAGACTACAGGAGCAATATTTGTTATGACAGTATTATCCGGCAGTATCTCCCACAATTCAGTCTCCGACGATGAATTCCTGTGGCTGGAAGAGCAGCAGGGTGATAAATCTCTACAATGGGTCCAGAAGGAAAACCAGCGCACCATAGCGCACTTTGCCCGGAACCAGAATTTTTTACGTATTGAGCGAGAGGTTCTGAATATCCTTAATAAAGACTCACAAATCCCCTGGGTAAGTAAATATGGCGATTACTATTATAATTTCTGGCAGGATCAGTCTAACCCACAAGGTGTGTTGCGACGAACCACTCCGGATGAATACCGAAAGGAGCATCCGCTCTGGAAAACAGTACTGGATATTGATGCGTTGTGTAAAACGGAAGGCAGGGAGTGGATTTTTCAGGGCTTGCAGCCTCTGGCTCCGGAATACCGCCATTGCCTGTTATACCTGTCACCGGATGGCGGTGATGCCACTGAAATTCGTGAATTCGATCTGGTGACCAGATGTTTCATTAAAGACGGGTTCAACATACCAGTGGCAAAAAGTCAGGTGTCCTGGGTTGATCAGAACACGCTGTTTATAGCCACTGATTTTGGCTCCGGCTCAATGACCCGCTCCGGCTATGTACGCATCGTCAAACGCTGGCAGCGTGGTCAGCCACTGAACGTCGCAGAAACGTTGTATGAAGCGCAGCACGAAGACATGGAAGTCTTTGCTTACCACGACCACACACCAGGCTTTGAGCGTAGTTTTGTCGGCAGGATGACAGACTTCTGGTGCCGGGATTATTTCTTGCTGGCACAGGGTGACCAGCTTATCAAAATCGATATCCCGGCTGATGCTGAACTGGATACACATCGGGAATGGATGTTAATCAGGCTGACCAGTGACTGGGAGGTCGGCGGTAAACATTATCCTTCCGGTGCACTGCTGGCGACTGATTTTGACGACTTTCTGACAGGTAAGCGTGAATTACAGTTGTTGTTTGCTCCCTCTGCCGGGAGCGTGTTAAGCGATTACGGTAAAACGCGTGACTATTTGATCCTCAGTATCATAAGTAACGCGACCAGTCGACTGGAAGTACTGATGCCACAGAAGAACAGCTGGCTGCGTCGCCCACTGGCCAGCCCCGTGACTATGAGTATTATTTCTGCTGAGGCTATTGATGAAGAAAGCAACGACTGTTTTCTGACCGTCAGCGGATTTCTGCAACCCGCCACTCTGTATACCGGTAACCTCGACGAGGGTGAAATCACATTATTGAAACAGCAACCACAGGACTTTGACGTTACAGGTTACCAGGTCAGCCAGCATTTTGTTCGCTCCCGGGATGGAACCCGTGTGTCGTATTTTCAGATTGCCGCTAACAATCTCAGGCTGGACGGCAGCACGCCAACACTGCTGTATGGTTACGGCGGTTTTTCCGAGTCACTGCTACCGGACTATCTGGGGGACGAGGCACCGGCCTGGCTGGAGCGCGGAGGTGTGTATATCGTGGCCAATATCCGTGGGGGCGGTGAGTATGGTCCAGCCTGGCACAAAGCGGCGCTGAAACAAAACCGACACCGCTCTTTCGAAGATTTTGCTGCCGTAGCAGAAGATCTGATTGCACGAAAGGTAACCTCTCCGCATCATCTGGGCATTCGTGGTGAAAGTAACGGAGGATTACTGACAGGCAATATGCTGACGTTGTATCCGCAGTTGTTCGGATGCATTGTCTGTGGCGTGCCTTTACTGGATATGAAACGCTACACGCATCTTTCGGCTGGTGCGTCGTGGATTGCGGAGTTTGGTGACCCGGACAAGCCCGAAGAGTGGAAGTTCATCAGAACATTTTCTCCGTACCATAATATTAAAGCGGAAGTAAACTATCCACCGGTGTTGTTTTATACAGCCACCAGTGACGATCGCGTCAATCCAGCCCATGCGCGTAAAATGGCTGCACGCATGCAGGCGATGGGTCATCAGCAGGTCTACTTTTATGAGAATACGAAAGGGGGACACAATGCTGCCGCAGATAAACAACAATCAGCATTTATCAGTGCGCTGGTGAGCGAGTTTATGTGGTCTCATTTGAGATGATGATAAAAAAGAAATATTGTCATGCGAGGTTATTTCTGCATCGTAATGGTACAGGAGACAGATAATCCGGAAAGGTGTTATATCACTGTCAACATGGTTGTCAGTGATTCCGGTAACAGATGTCTGAACAGACTTCTGGTCGTGACAGAAATAACTCCCCCGGATAAGAGAGTTCACTCCGGTAAATATCTTATCCGGGAATATTCATGCCAGGGGGGAGTAAACGCCTGCTGAACAGTGCCATCCAGCGAGTCGGAAACTAATAACAACGTGATTATCGGTACAGACAATAACATGACAGAAATAAAAAAAAGATTATCTGTGAGTGTTTCAGAACGCTCACAGATACACATAACACATTCCACTGACGCAACCGAATAAATTCCCCCACATATTGTCATTACTAATATATTACTGAAACCGATATAGTCACCTGAATGAAGCAACACCGGGATCAGGAGAGATGTATATAGTATCATGCTCAGCAGTGCATCCGACAACAAGCAGCGAACACGCTTAATTTTTTTCATAATTCTGTATGCCAGCCAGAGCCCGGTCGTTATTTTCCCCATAAAAGGCAACATCATGAAAAGAACAATCAGAGCGATACTGACAACGCCCGCGCTCACAACCTTTCTTATAAAATCTTTCCGGTGACAGATAATAAATAAAAAAACAAATGCGCATATCCCCCCCCCGGGAATCACTAAAAAAAACATCTTTGGCATAAAAAAAACACCAGTCCAGACGGCCAGTAATACCAGAAAGAAAAAACTTCCCTGGCTGGAACTTTGTTTTTTCGGCATGTTATCCGTACAACCGTTCATGTTGTTGCTTCCTTTTTTGATGAAACATTGCATTTGTTTACTATTTTTCATCGTAGATATATGTGACAGATTGTTCACTCAGATAATTATTCATCAGAACGAATCATATTATTATAATCCTCAGAAGTTATTATTGGGTGACAGATTCTGTTCATAAACAACATCTCTTTATGGTGGGGACATAATATAAACAAGTAAAAGAACGGGAAACATAGTTCAAACTCTGTAGTTAGAAAAACTTCTTATCGCGTAATGCATTATGTCGAAGCCGGATATTGAATACAGGACATATATCTTTATCAGGGTTATTTCCTCCAGTAAGCTCTGCTTTACATGCGGATAAAAGCCCCCTCCCTGGGTTGCTTTTATCTTCAGGGGGCTCAGAAAGTATATTTAACGCCCAGCATGGCTGAAGTGTCGCTGTACCCCTTATCACCTGTCTGTACTCCCACATTACCCCAAAGATTCAGACGGTCATTTATCTGTCCTTCAACACCTGCTTTCACTTCCCCGATATTGCGGGCACCGCCCTGATGTACCGTCACGCCGTTCATGCGGGTACCAAATTCACGGGTGTTGTGCAGCCAGTTCACCTCCACGAACGGACGGAACTCACGGGATTTACCGTCGTCCATTCTGTTGTGTCCCTTAATCCAGGTTTTTACACCCAGGCGGGTACGGACGTTACCGTCACCGGTGTTCTCAACACGGGTACCGTTGCTTTCACGGCGTTCATCTGCTTTTACACCCATCCAGACAACCTGTGCCTGAGGCTGAACATACCATTCATTCAGGCTGCCATGACTGCCGCTGAACTCACCAGCTTTCCAGGTATAACCAGTTTCCAGCGAAGCAGTCAGGCCTTTTGATTTCCAGGACTCGCCCGGCAGTCCATCACCTTTCACATGGTTGTCAAACCAGCCGTACTGTGCCCACGTATCAAGATAAGCCCCGTTATGTGTTTCATCGTTGGCAAACCAGGTGGCATACAGACCTGTGCTGTATCCGTTCACACTGCCTTTTGAGCGGTATCCGGTGCGCACAGAGTCCGTGTTGTTATGCTCGTTACCGTAACCGGCCATAACACCAAGGTGCCAGCGGTCAGTTTCTCCCCAGCTCCACTGTGCAATGTCTCCCCCCAGTTGAACAACATAACGGTTACCCTGTGTTTTCAGCTGGCCTGTACCATCACGCCAGCGGTTATGTCCTCCTTCGTGGCGCATCCACATGCTGGTATTTTTCGTCTCACCGGTCATGATATCGGTGTACTGCATCGGCCCCAGACGTTCATGAAGACGGGTCACGAACATGGTGTTTGCTGCAGCCATGTTTGCCGTATAGGAGCCGGCTTCCGGACGAAGGTCATTATCATAATGCTCCGGAGCGGGTTCTGGTTTTGTTTCTGGTTTTGTTTCTGGTTTTGTTTCTGGCTTTGTTTCTGGCTTTGTTTCTGGCTTCAGCTCGGGTGCAGTCATGTTTTTTCCACTGGTCAGATACCAGTTACCGCTGTTGTTTCCCTGTCCACGCCCCAGCATGTAATCATAAGCGCCTGCAGCAATACGTCCTGTCTGGATAAATTCACCGTCTGACAGACCGTCCACATGAATCAGTTCAATACCGTTAAGTGTCTGTGCCCCTGTTCCTCCAGCCTGGTTTACGGTGACCCTGGTTTTACCACTTGTATTTCCCCTGACGACCAGTTTGTCCGTTGCAGAATCATCACCGGCAAGTACGGTGTTGAAGACGATATTTCCATTATTTCCCTGATAATCTCCGGTGACGGTGATGACATTACCCACACGCCTGACCGCATCCTTGCCTGAAATGACCAGTTTCGCGTTATCCAGAAAGAGATCCGTAACTTCAGAATTCCCTCCGGACTCCCATGTACTGCCTTCTGACAACCGGAAATCCAGAACGCTGCCTGTTGCAACCTGTGTTATCCCGGATAAAACAGAGTGTTCTGATGCATCAAGGGTCATATAGGCATTGTCACCAATGTCCGCAAGAATGCCGGAATCAGAACGGACTGTGGTATTGAGCAGGCCTGTCATACCTGCTGAGTTCACAGCCCGTATTGCCGCTATTTTTCCGTGAAGGGAGGAATCTTTCAGAACAGCCACGGCGGTATACCGGCGATCCTGCTCAGTGAAACCAAGGGCAGTATCCTGTTTTGAAACAAGTGTGCTGTCTTTTACGTTAAGATATCCTTTCTCAGACATGGCAACAGCAAAGGAATCACTGCCCTCTGCCGTCACAGATAAATTCTGGGCAGTTAACACGCCCCCCACGGTTAACCCGTTTGCCCTCTCTTTTCCTGACGTTGTGATGCTGACATGATCCAGTTCCGTAACAGCATCGTTCTGAATCTCCATGCCGCCGGCATTATCTCCGGCGGTTCTTATTTCAGTACCGGAAACAATCATGTTGCCATTTGCAAGGTAAATTCCGCGTGAACTTTTACCGGCTGTCTGAATATTGCTGTCAGCAATATTGATATGTGATGAATTTGCAGGTTCTCCCTCTGAAAAAACACCATCACTATGTTCTCCTTTTGTGGTGATAGTGGTTCCTTTAAGGTTTATATCCCCGCCACTGGCAGACACACCTTTTGAATTCATACTGTCAATAAGGATTCTGGCTCCGGTAACGTTTATCAGGCCATTCGTGCTGGCTGATACCGCTCGGGAATCCGGACCATGAATATCGACATCTCCACCATTAACATTTATCACGCCGCCATGGGTTGCATGAACAGCAGACGCGTTGTTTCCTGTTGCGATAATGGTATGCCCATGTGTATCAATCGTTGCATTCACACCATTCGCATAAACAGCATTACTGTTATGATTGCTGTTTATCACATCATACTGCATGACAATGGATTGCCCATTTTCAGCTTTAACCGAGGTTACTGCTATAGATTCTGCAAATGATGCAGGGCCGGATAATATGGCACCAATTATTATGGAGAGTTGTGTTTTTCTCAAAGTCATCATTTCCTCAGCATTCCTGATATTTTTTACAAAAAAGATTTTTTCTTTTTTCTGATGCGATAAATCAAGAAAATATTCAGCTTTGTTTAATATTTATTTAAATATTTTTATCTAAAACATCAGCTTTCTGTTTTTTATATATTTTATTTTGACATACATCAAAGTCGTTTTTCTTGTGTTTTTATTTTGTTCCTCGCATTTTGGCAGAGTCTGTGACTTAACGTTGATTCTGTTTACGATAGTTTATATCGATGCAGTAACCGGAGAAAGAACACATCCATAGCAATGAGGCAGAATAAATGATGGGGACTGAAACGGGGTAACGGCTGTGTCGGTCGCTTCAGGGAATGAATCCCAGCCAGGCGTGGAGTGCCAGCCAGAAAGAAAAATATAGTTTTTATTTCAGTGGAGTTAAGTTTTGAGCAGGAACAGGCCAACACCAGAAATCGTGAAGGATGCGATTGCCGGACGACTGGAAAGCGCGAACCTCTGGCGCAGGGCGTCGGCCCGCTGGCTAGTGCTCATGGGATGTACTGAGTACACAGAAGCCCAACGGGAGTGGATGATACAACGGCGGGCATTTTGCCTGGCTCAGATACCTCCCCCGGTATTACCTGAAAAAATTGATATCAGAGAAATAGCCAGAGCCGCTGATAAGACACTGCAGCAAATGGGGATTGCCAGTCCATCCGGAGAAGCATTCAGAGGCTCCGGATGTAAACTTAGTCTCAGGCAGCCCCCAAATACCATCACCTCTCCTGAACAACAAAACAATTTATCGAAAGCATGAGGCTGAATGGCCTCTTGCTTCCAGGACTGACTGTATCAACACGTCTCACTTTATTGTCCAGATACACCTCTGCCCCTGCCGTTTTTCACTCCGCACTATCTCTCCTTTTTCATGAAGTTTTGCAAGATAGTATTGCGCCTGATAAACACTTATTCCTATCGCATCTGCAACCTCTCTCGTGGTGCAGCATTTTTTTTATTTGCATATATGCTCTGATTTCTTCTCTCATCGTAATACCCCCATAATAACCCACTTTATATTTATACAGGTATTAGTAATCATGCTTTTTGTCACAATGTTTATTAATTTTGTGTTAAATTGCATTTGCTTTAATTTTATAATATCGCCATTGGTTTCATCCTTATATTTGTGAAATTTCTATTTTTTTATAAATGTTATTTTGATCTGCATCTGTGTTCTGTTTTTTTTGCATTTTTGGTCGAAGATTCCGCACTTTTCACTAAAAACAATCTTTTATATCACATATTCATAGTTGCATAGATTAATATGCTGCATTTTGCGACTGCGGTATGGATATTGCTCTGCGCAATGGTTGTTTTTTAGCACAAAAGATCGGTATTTCATGTATTGTCGATATAAAAGATCGTGTTAGTATTCGCGCCACAACAGGTAACGTCAGTTTTTTTCCATTTTGTTTTTGATTTCTGCCACAAATACATGCAGGTGAGGTATATGTTGCGGTCTGAAAACAGAGTGATGACAGAAAGCGATTTATCTGCGCAAGAGCACAGCGGATTTTACTCAAGATATAAGAAGCGCAAACTGTCTTCTTCTTCATTATCAGAAGAGCAGTTCTGGATGCTCATTGAAATATCGCCACTGCATAGTGAGAAAGTAATATGCGCCCTTCGTGATTTTCTGGTTTCCGGATATACGCGAAGGGAAGTCTGTGACAAGTACAATGTCTCGCTGAGTTATTTCTCCATTGCGCTTGGACGTATATCGCATGTAAATCATGTTGTGTCATCGCTGGCATCGTATTATGACAGCAATCACCATGCCACTGGTGATTGCGCATAAAAAACTATTACAAACAATATGTTACACACAAATCCTTAATTCATGGCTGCGTGAAGTTTTGTTTTGCGCAGGTCGCCACCATGAATGAAGAATACTGAAGGGCATATTGTTGTGTTTTATCAGAAATAATATTCAATCCGGGAGAAAAGATATTTTATATATTTCCTATCACCTCTTGTATTGAGGGTTGCCTGATATGAATATTTATTCAACCAGGGCGCTATTGCATTAGCATGCAACAGCATGAGCATGTCGGGCTGTTGTTTTGAGGGGGCGGCATATCTCTCCTTTATATAAAACAAAGAAGGATAGATGTGACGCATCAACGATGCGTCAGCTTTATTTCGTTTTTACAGGAATAAACTGGAGAATATTAGTAATGAAAAAATTAATGATTGCTTCTGCTATTGCAATGACCATGACTGCGGGTTCTGCTATGGCTGATGTAAAAGCAGGTTCCCAGGGAGAGGTTCAGTTTGTTGGTACAATTGCTGCAAAAACCTGTGACGTTGTTGTTTCCGGCGATGGCGCTGTAAATAACCAGATTCAGTTTGGTGTTCTGGAGGCGGGCGCCGATAAAACTAAACAGAAAGAGTTCACAGTAAAACTCAAAGATCCAACCTGTATTTCCGCTGGCGATAAAGCAAAATTTGCATGGTTCTCTCCGACTCTTGGCGGAGAAGGCTTTAAGAACCAGTCCGGTACAGCAACTGAAGCGTATGTATCGCTGAACGCTAAAAATGGCGAGACCAACGCACCTGACCGTCACGATGCAATCACCGATGTGAACAACGCTGTTCAGTTCACGGCTACTCAGCCTGAAGCAGGCTTTGTGTATGAAGCCACGCTTCATGCCGGGACTGTACCGGGCTCTTTTGAGACCGCAGCATCTTACACCGTTGTTTACGAGTAATAGCTGACCACTGATATATATCCGGGGGCTCGCTCCCGGATATTCTTCCCGTTCCAGAGTATATGCTCCCTGCTGAGCACGAGGATATATTCAGAGATGAAGCAGCATCGTCTTTTTAAATTATCTCTGTTGGCACTGAGTATATATTCTCATTTTAGTGCCGCAACAGAATTAAACCTGGATTTTATTCAGGGAACCACCGTAATCCCTTCCATTCTGAAGACTGATACCACTCTGCCTGCGGGCCAGTACATTGTTGACGTGCTCGTCAACAATGAGCGAACCGGACGTGCAAATCTTGTCATTACAGAAGAGGATGAAAAAAACAATCGTCTTTGTCTCACGCCCGAATGGCTGGATAACGCCGGGGTGATGATGAAAAAAGACGCTTATGATGATGTCTTTGACAAGGAAAAACAGTGCTATGTCCTGACCCGTAATCCCCATACTAAAGTGGATTTTGATTACGGTGCTCAGACATTAAAATTTAATATCCCTCAGGCTTATGTACTGAGCAAAAACGACCCTGCACGCTGGGATTACGGCGTGAATGGCGGACGTCTGAAATATTACGGTAACTTTAATAAAACCGTTCATGACGATTTTAATGCTTTCGGGAATTTTGATGCTGCTATCAACCTGGGGCGTTGGGTGCTTTCCAGCAACATGAACGTGTCGCATGACCGTGATAAAACGGAATTCACCTCCAGCGACCTGACCCTGTCCACGGCCATCAGCCAGGTGCAGGGAGACCTGCTGCTGGGAAAATCACAGACCCGTACGGAGCTGTTTTCTGACTTTAATTTCTACGGAGCGGCACTTCGCTCTAACAGCAATATGCGCCCGTGGGAATCCCGGGGATATGCGCCAGATATCTCCGGGATTGCCTCCACGCCTTCCCGTATTACCGTGAAACAGAACGGATATACGGTCTATTCAAAAATGGTACCGGCGGGGCCTTACCGTCTGGATGACCTGCGTCCGATGGGTAACGGTGACCTGGTGGTGACCGTTGAGGATGAAAGCGGTAACAAAACCGAACAGGTCTATCCGGTCACCACGCTGCCAACGCTGCTGCGTCCGGGTGAGTTCCAGTACAACGTGGCGGTGGGTAAGAAAAACAACAGCAACGAACTGGACAAGGCGTTTCATTCTGACACCGGGCTGTTCTGGCTGGGCAGCCTGGACTATGGCTTCTCCACCACCACGCTGAATTCAGCATTCATTCTGAATGATGACTATCAGGCTGGGGGGCTGGGCGTTACCCAGATGCTGGGCGGTCTGGGGGCTATGTCGCTCAGTGCGAACGTGTCAAAAGCCCGATATGACAACGGGGAAGAAAAAACCGGGCAAAGCTTCAGTGCCAAATATGCCAAGAGCTTTACAGACCGGACTGACCTGCAGTTACTGACATACCGTTATCAGAGTAAAGGGTATGTGGAATTTGCTGACTTTAATCCGAAGGATATCTGGCGGTATGCGCGCTACGGCAGCCAGCGCTCCCGTTATGAGGCGCGTCTGTCACACCGTTTTGATGGCACATATCTGAGCGGCTCTTACTGGTGGCAGGATTACTGGATGCGTGAGGGACATGATACCGGCAGCACACTGTCATTCAGTACCTCTGTTTTTGATTCTGTCTCGGTCTTTCTGAACGGGTCGTACTCAAAGTATGCCTGGTCGGATAAGGCGGATTACTCCGTTTCACTGAGTGTGAGCGTGCCGTTTGACCTGAAAGGCACCCGCCATTACAGCAGCAACAGCGTGGGCTATACCCGGACGGGCGGAACGACATTTAACAGCAGTGTGTCTGCGACACCGACTGACCGGTTTAACTACAGCCTGGGTGTGAATGCGGGGTCAAAAGGCGACCGGGGGGCATCGGCATCAGCCAGTTATGCCTTTGATGCCATTCAGACCAATTTCGGTGTGTCCCGCTCTTACTCAAAACAGGGTTACAGCCAGACCAGCTTCTCCGGCAGTGTTTCCGGTTCTGTGCTGGGTACGACAGAAACGGGTCCGCTCTTTACCAAAGAGTCGTCTGACACCGTGGGTATTGTCAGCATTCCGGGTGTTGAAGGGGTTTCTGTTAACGGCTCCATGCCGACGAACAGCGACGGTAACACGGTGGTGTGGCTGTCTGAGTATTCAGAGAACAGCATCAACATCAACATGGATAACGTACCGGACGACATGGAGTTTGAGACCACGTCATACAACGTGGTGCCGACCGAAGGGGCGATGGTTTACCGCAAATTCGGCTTTGAGAATGTGCTGCGCTATATCCTGCGCGTGAAGGATGCTCAGGGTAACTACCTGACCGGTGGTGACGCGAAAACGGAACAGGGACTGAATGCCGGATTTATTTCAAACAATGGTGTTCTGCTGATGAACATGCTGGCTGAACCGAAGATGGTCAGTGTGGATACGGGAACCGGTAAACAGTGCCGCTTCTCCATGGCAGGACTGAAAGCAAATACCAACAAAGTTCAGGAGGTTCGTTGTGAGTAATTTTGGTAAGGCAGCGCTGGCTGCCCTCCTTTCCCTCTCTTTCTGCAGTCAGGTCATGGCGGCATTCACGCTGAACGGGACCCGCTTCATTTATGAAGAGGGAAAGAAGAATGTTTCTTTTGAAGTGACGAATAATGCGGACAAGACCTACGGTGGTCAGGTGTGGATTGATAACACCAACCAGGGGAACGGCGTCTACATGGTTCCACAGCCCCCGTTCTTTAAGGTGTCGCCCAAACAGAAACAGGTTATCCGCATCATGAACACGGACAGCAACCTGCCGAAGGACCGTGAATCTCTGTTCTGGCTGAACGTGCAGGAAGTGCCACCAAAACCGGAAATCAAGGATGGCGAAGGCAGCGTGCTGGCCATCGCCATGAACACCCGCGTGAAGCTGATTTACCGTCCGGCATCCATTAAGGACGGTCGTAAGGATGCGGAGAAGCAACTGAAACTGGAGCAGCGTGGCAGCGACACCTGGCTGAAGAACCCGACGCCGTATTACATGGCCATTGTTAACGTGAAGCATGACGGTAAGAGCGTGTCTCTCAGCGATAAGGTGATGAAGGAAGTTGCACAACTTAAACCGTTCAGTGACGTGAATCTGGGTAAAAAGGTGAGCGGAAAAATCAGCGTGGATGCTGTAAATGACTGGGGTGGGGTTCAGAGCTATGAAATTCACTAAAGCTGCCCTGGCAGCACTGATGATGACGGTGATGACTGGCAGCGGACAGGCTGCCACCACCGCCACGGCGACGCTGACGATTAATGTCACCTTCACCCAGCCGAGCTGTGACATTCAGGTGCCGTCCTCATATAACCTGGGGCTTCTGACACAGGGAGACAGCGGGAAGGAGCATGCTCCCCTGAATATAACCTGGACGTGTGAGGGAGACACCCCACAGAAAACAGCGCTGACGGCTACAGTTGTCGGTAACGAAGAAAGACAGGGTGATGAGAAAGTGTATCTGATGACGGATGGCGGTCAGCGCACAGGTGCGACGCTTTCCCTGAAGGAAAAGACAGGCAGCTCCCTGATTAAACTGGACGGGCAAAGTCATTTCTGCGCGGATGACACTGAAAATACGGGGATGCGCACCTGTGCGCTAATCCCGGTGACTGATGTTTCCCTGAGTGGCGCACTGGGGATGGCATCGGCCAGACTGCGTTTTGAGGTTGCGTATCTGTAGGAAGCAGGATGCGGAAAGAAAGGAAGAAAAAGGAATGGCTGACAGGGCATCTGACGGACGTTCTGCTGTTCATTATGACAGGGGCGCTCTGGTTTTTTCTCTGGTTTGAAACTCATCTGCTGCAGGGATATTACTGACCCGGCATGGTATGCCGGGCAGAAAGGCAATCCCGTAATCCGTTAATAATCAGGTAACAAAAGGTAATTAATGATGTTCAGACAACTGATGTTTCTGTTGTTCTGTGGGGTGAGCATTGCCTGTATGCCGGCAGTGACGCAGGCTGCAGCGCCCGTGGAAGGTAAGGATTACAGCGTGCTGAAGGCCCCGGTGGCAGACGCACCGGCGGTGGTGGAGTTTTTCTCCTTTTACTGCCCACCCTGTGCGGCCTTCAGTAGCCGTTTTCAGGTCAGCCAGGCTGTGGACAAAATCCTGCCATCCGGGGAGAAGGTGGTGAAGTATCACGTCAGTAGCATGGGACCGATGGGACCGGAGCTGACGGAAGCCTGGTCGGTGGCGCAGGTGCTGGGTGTGGAAGACAAAGTGGAGTTACCGCTGTTTGTGGCCACACAGATAAACCGGAGTATTAAGACGGAAGCCAGTATCCGTGAGGTGTTTACCGAAGCCGGCGTGTCGGCGCGAGACTATGATGCGGCGAAAAACAGCATGGCGGTACGTGCCCTGACGGCAAAACAGCAGGAAGCAGCCAGGGCTTATGGAGTGACCGGGACCCCATCGTTCTTCGTAAAAGGGAGATATCTGGTGAATAACGGCGCCATAAAGCCATCCAGTGAACAGGATTACGGGAAGTCGTTTGCGGAAGTGGTCAGTGCGCTGCTGAAACAGCACCAGGGATGAGTGGAAATCAGGCAGTAGCAGGAGACAGAAAATGGCTGCGGTAACGCTGAATGTGTATCTGCCGGACTACAGAGCAGAGGTCACCCTGACCTTACCGGATGTCCTGACTTCAACAGAGGTGTCACTTCTGCGGATGCTGATACAGGGAATGGGGGTGTCGGAGATAGCCCGGCGTCGTTGCCGCAGCATGAAGACGGTGTCATATCAGAAGTCGCAGATATACCGGAAGCTGGGGATACGTAATGACATGACGTTCTGGCTGGACATCCTGCTCAGATATAAGCCGGTGCTGAAGAAGACGGGCACGTTCATGAACAGTCGGGCCGGATAATAACCGGCGGTGGAAAGAACGGCTCAGCGATTATAAATCACGATGAAGAAGACAATAACATGAAGAAATTAACGTTGCTTTTATCTTTAATATTAACGAATCTGTTTTCAACGAATATAGCAACAGCAAGTTCCCTGTACATGATAACCGGGGTTGATGATACGGGAACCACAAGCGGACACGTGAAAAAAATCGGACCAAAGAAATGGGAGTATTGTGATAACTATACGAAGGCTCAAATCAGGAATACGTACATACGATTTTTCTATGATGGTAACCCAGCTAATCCACAGAGAGCAATACCGGTAAAAGTATCCTATTATGCAACATGGAATGGGATTCAGACTGATGGCACTTTAGCTCCGGGAAGTGTGGAGTTATATCCGGGGCAGTCAAAGGAGTTTCATCCACAGACAGTAACCCATCAGGCAGGTCAAACATGTCTGGTGGTTGAATACGAGTATCCGGAAACAGAGGATATTGCTGATAACGCTATTTTTTTACTTGATGATAACCTGAAACTCCGAATGGAATGGGGATGGGAGCTTATAGGAGTAAACTGGTATCAATATCGGGCTACCTACAAACCTTATATCATAGAGCCATTGCAGACTTCAGCCAAATGGACGCCGGATGTGATTAGCACAAAAACGGCGGGCAATATTACAGAGGGGCTTGACAGTCGACTGGTATACAAAATAGGCCCAGAGGGAGGAAGTGCGTTTGATGCCCTGGTGCCTGAAGTGTCAATTAAAAATGTGAACCCGCCAACATGTCCGGGGCTTGAAGTTCGAGGGGGCTCCAGTGGGGCATGGGAACCACTTGACGCTAATATAATTACGGCCTCGTTGCCGGGTATTGTAGGTGGAGTTACTTCTGAAGATTTTCAATTCCGGGTAAAAAGTGAAGGTGCATTGGGTGCCATACAGTGTCTTATTCAGGCTGATGTTTCTTTGAATTAATATTTAAAACACGGTACTACATTAAATTACAAATGACTTCTGTATAGTGAGCCAGATTATCGCTCGACGCGGTAACATCTGTGTCGAGCGATAATCTGGTAGGCGAGTGAAATTCATAAAGGTCGCACGAGGATGAAAAAGAATATTATAATTAAATTTATTTTTGGAGTTTTATTGGCTCCTGTATGTTCTGTATATGCGGAAAACCTGTACGTAATCGGGTACGATGGCTCTACAACGCAGGGGAGCATATACATCGATCAGATGACATGGAAACAATGCGATGACGGCTATCGACGCCCATGGAAAGGAGGTCGTAGGCAAAACGTTGTGAATGTATATACTACCCCTCCACCATCGCTTGGTGATAAAGAGGTTCCTTTCGTCCTTAATTACGTAGCAACCTATACGAATGATGACCGTGAGGTGGCCAAAGGAGCGATTATTGGTAAGCTGGGTCAGACAACGGATCATGTCATCTCTTATGATGTGTGGCGTGACGAACCTACCTGTGTAACTTTTACTGCGCAGTTTCCCGAACCGGCAATACTTTCCGGGAAAGCTGTTTTCTCACAGGTGCCAATAATAACTACAAGGTGGTCTTGGATTATGACGGAGGATAACCGCTGGTTTGCTAACTCAGGTACCTATCAGCCTTACTCAGTTTCACCAGCAGAGATCCATCTACAATGGAAGCCAGACATTCTGAGTACAAGCACGGGGGAACAATTCGCAGAATTCACTTCAACACTGGAACATTATGTCACAGCAAGTAAGATCGAGGGCATAGTGTTGAGACCACCTCTCCGTATAACCCTGGATAATGTCAACCCGTCTGAATGCTCCGGATTAGACGTAAAGATTGGTTCAGATGAGTGGCAAACCGGGTTCGTAAACGGAGAGGCTCTTGTCCTGAAAGATACGGATAATACTGTAAATCGTACAACAGATTACCGTTTCCGTATTAACAAAGATAATGCTGTGAAAGATCAGGTTAAGTGCACTCTCCGCGCTACAGCTGAATTTCAGTAATTCTGAAGAGAATTAGGATGTAAATGATATATATTAATATATAAATATTTAAAATGTAATACATGGTTTCTCAACTGCATTATCCGGTTGTCGGAGTCCGTACTTTCCTGCAGTGGTGTGACCCGGTGTGAGACCCGTAATACTGTTATCGTCGGTCTCGACCGTGGAAATGAGTTATTGCCCGCAACACTGCATGCCACGTCAACCGGGCCAGTATCACTTAAATAAGTGATAGTCTTAATACTAGTTTTTAGACTAGTCAGTAGCAGCCAGCCAGTTATTTCTCTGGCGTAAGCAATACCAGGAAGGAAGTCTTACTGCTGTGGCCGCCGGAGAACAGGTTGTTCCTGCCTCTGAACTTGCTGCCGCCATGAAGCAGATTAAAGAACTCTAGCGCCTGCTCGGCAAGAAAACGATGGAAAATGAACTCCTCAAAGAAGCCGTTGAATATGGACGGGCAAAAAAGTGGATAGCGCACGCGCCCTTATTGCCCGGGGATGGGGAGTAAGCTTAGTCAGCCGTTGTCTCCGGGTGTCGCGTGCGCAGTTGCACGTCATTCTCAGACGAACCGATGACTGGATGGATGGCCGCCGCAGTCGTCACACTGATGATACGGATGTGCTTCTCCGTATACACCATGTTATCGGAGAGCTGCCCACGTATGGTTATCGTCGGGTATGGGTGCTGCTTCGCAGACAGGCAGAACTTGATGGTATGCCTGCGATCAATGCCAAACGTGTTTACCGGATCATGCGCCAGAATGCGCTGTTGCTTGAGCGAAAACCTGCTGTACCGCCATCGAAACGGGCACATACAGGCAGAGTGGCCGTGAAAGAAAGCAATCAGCGATGGTGCTCTGACGGGTTCGAGTTCTGCTGTGATAATGGAGAGAGACTGCGTGTCACGTTCGCGCTGGACTGCTGTGATCGTGAGGCACTGCACTGGGCGGTGACTACCGGCGGCTTCAACAGTGAAACAGTACAGGACGTCATGCTGGGAGCGGTGGAACGCCGCTTCGGCAACGATCTTCCGTCGTCTCCAGTGGAGTGGCTGACGGATAATGGTTCATGCTACTGGGCTAATGAAACACGCCAGTTCTCCCGGATGTTGGGACTTGAACCGAAGAACATGGCGGTGCGGAACCAGACGGGTTAACGGCAGCAAAGAACCTTGCAGAGGCGTTCGAGCATTATAACGAATGGCATCCGCATAGTGCGCTGGGTTATCGCTCGCCACGGGAATATCTGCGGCCGCGGGCTTGTAATGGGTTAAGTGATAACAGATGTCTGGAAATATAGGGGCAAATCCAACTATGAATAAGATGTTGAAAAGAAAACTTGCGCTTATCCTTTTATTTTTATCAACGTCGGTATGCGGCTCAAACTTATATGTCTTTGAAAGTGGCGAAAGCCTTGTGACCGACGTGTTGACGGGTACCGTACTGTACCGTGGTGCGCCGAGTGTTGGGAATTCTACTAATATTTCCACAATTACAACCAGTTATACTATGTGCCCTCCGACGACATTTGAGCTGGAAACAGATCTGGCGGGAGTAATCCGTTTTCCTGATTACAATGGTTCAGGAGATAGTGGTCGTATACATCTGAATCTTCATCCTGGGGGTTACAGCAGTTATTACGACCTGGATGAATATCGCCTTATAGGTAATGGGTCCATTGTTCAGGAACGACGGTGGAAAGATCTATCGTGCTCGGGGAGTTTGAAAACGCGGAAGACTGCCCTTGGCGCTGTCTGCGGTGTTACTGCGCGGTTAATGGAATCCAGCGCGACGGAAGATACGGTGTACACGAGCATGCAACTGACCGCAACAGGCGAAGATGCGGATCAGAAGCAGCGCAAGTTCCGTACGACCTGCACCTACAAGTGGAAACGTGCTCCACTGGAAACAGCGGTTCAGGTAAAACCGGAGGTACTAAACTTAACGGGTAAAGTCGGTGAAAGGGTGTTGGGTAACTTTGATGTGATACTGACTGCGCCTTTTTCGAATACCCCCAGCCCACGTTTAACGTGGGACCGTGTAGAAGGGGGGGAGTCTGGATGCGAAGTTCGCTTATGGGGGAACTATGGCAACTGGAATGCAGGAGAATGGAGGTGGGTCAATTATGGCGATGTAATTCATGTGACAGCCGCAGTAACTTCCAACAAACCTCAAGTCTGCACTAAGAAATTGAACTGGACTGTAGAAATTATGTAGCTGCCGTTGACTGCAGAGTTTGTTTTACTGGTATTCGCGTAAGTGGGGATTGTGAGGCCGGGGTAAAGTGTCGGTACGAAAAGAGAAAAGAAAGCGAATTATTCTGACAGGCACATGCTGGTATGAGCTGACAGGGCTGTGGCAGTTGTTGTCGATGTTGGGGCATGATGTCTGCAGGGCATCGCCCGGGAAATACTGTACACCGGATGCCTGGGATTTGGTCATTGTGGCGCTGAGCGCTGAGCCTGTTGCCGGATGGGGACGCTATCTGCCCTGGATATGTGAGCTCAGGGAACGAGTGTCCGGAAAAAATGCTGGTTCTGGTGCCAGAGGGGTTGAAGAGGTTGAATGTGTTACGAAATGTCTGTCCGGTATGCAGTGGTGGGGAAAACCTGCAACAACTGAGCATTGATATCAATTGTCAGCGCCAGTGATATAAGACGGTAATTCACCATTTGGATTGTCCGCTCCACCCAACATGTTGTTTCCTTAAGGTTCTCACACCCAAAAGGACATCAACATGCTGAGCAGAGAGGACTTTTACATGATAAAGCAAATGCGCCAGCAGGGCGCGTACATTGTCGATATTGCGGCTCAGATTGGTTGCTCTGAACGGACGGTCAGACGCTACCTCAAATACCCTGAACCGCCAGCCAGAAAGACCCGCCACAAAATGGTTAAGCTGAAACCGTTTATGGATTACATCGACATGCGCCTGGCAGAGAATGTCTGGAATAGCGAGGTTATCTTCGCGGAGATTAAGGCAATGGGCTATACGGGCGGACGTTCCATGCTGCGTTACTACATCCAGCCCAAACGTAAAATGCGTCCGTCAAAAAGAACAGTTCGCTTCGAAACTCAGCCTGGATACCAGCTCCAGCAGTAACCGGCTCATTTAAACCGTCTGGTCTGTTTCCTCCGGCTCTACAAAAATAATGTCCATCATTTTTAATGGACACTATCGTATGAAACACCGGACCTGGATCACTGAAGCTTTACGTCTTCACTTTGAAGAACATTTACCCCGGGTTGTGGCCGGGCGTCGCCTGGGGGTACCAAAATCAACTGTTTGTAGTATGTTCGTGCGCTTTCGGAGAGCTGGCCTTTCGTGGCCTTTGCCCGCAGGCATGTCGGAGCAGGAACTTGATGCCTGCCTTTACGGACAATTTTCCACGGTACCAGTCGTACGTCCTGAAAGCACCGTTATATCCGAAGCCCCCGTGGTAAAAAAACGTCCCCGGCGGCCCAACTTCCCTTATGAGTTTAAAATCGCCTTAGTGGAGCAGTCACTGCAGCCCGGAGCCTGTGTGGCGCAGATCGCCCGGGAAAACGGAATCAACGATAACCTGCTCTTCAACTGGCGCCATCAATACCGGAAAGGTGGCCTGCTGCCTTCCGGAAAAAATATGCCGGCACTGCTTCCCGTGACGTTAACGCCGGAGCCGGATAATAAAATCCCGGCCCCCGCACAGGAACCAGAGCAGATAAATACACCGTCCGACAGTCTGTGCTACGAGCTGGTTCTGCCGGCAGGAACCCTCAGGCTTAAAGGTAAACTGACGCCGGCGTTATTACAGACACTTATCCGCGAAATAAAAGGGAGCAGCCACTGATGATATCTCTCCCTGCAGGTTCGCGTATCTGGCTGGTTGCAGGTATCACCGATATGCGAAATGGCTTTAACGGCCTGGCCTCAAAAGTTCAGAACGTCCTGAAGGATGACCCGTTCTCCGGACACCTGTTCATCTTCCGCGGACGCCGGGGTGACCAGATAAAAGTGTTGTGGGCTGACAGTGACGGACTGTGCCTCTTCACCAAACGCCTGGAGCGGGGCCGCTTCGTCTGGCCAGTCACCCGTGACGGCAAGGTGCACCTTACTCCGGCTCAGTTATCCATGCTTCTTTGTCAACGCCACGATGTTTGACCGTTATTTGCCATTTTCATGCCCGCTAAATACTTTCGTTACTGATGCTGTCCGCTTTTCACCATTTCATCATCACTGATTGGCGTTGTGTTTTTGGTCAGCACTCCAGCTTTACGTTTCTCTTTTAACCGGTAACTCTCTCCTTTGATATTCAGCGTGGTTGAGTGATGTAGCAACCGATCCAGTATCGCTGTTGCCAGCACGTGATCTCCGAACATTTCTCCCCAGTCTGCGAACCCTTTGTTTGACGTCAGTATGATGCTCGCTTTTTCATATCGACGGTTCAGTAGCCGGAAGAACAGGCTGGCTTCCTCTCTGTTCATCGGCAGATAGCCTATTTCATCCAGGATCAACAC